>NZ_JBHWVI010000243.1:0-12615 GCF_042737005.1 Streptomyces sp. NPDC060027 | reverse complement strand
CGTGACCTGCACACCCTTCGGCCGACCCGTCGAACCCGACGTAAAGATCGTGTACGCCAACCCATCCAGATCAACCGACGGCAACGGACCAGACGTCTCCGGGTGATCCTCATCCACCCGTACGACATCCACCGCGAACCGATCCGCATACCCCGCCGACGTCACCGCCACCGACACACCCGCATCCACCAGCATCCCGGCGATCCGACCCTGCGGAAGCGCCGGATCCAGCGGCACATATCCAGCACCCGCCCGCCACACCCCCAGCAACGCCACCACCAGATCCACCGAACGATCCAGCAACACCGCAACCGAAGACTCCGGACCCACGCCGCGCGAACGCAGCACACCCGCCAACCGGTTCGCGCGCTCCTGCAGCTCCCCGAACGTCAGACGAACACCCCCCGCCTCCACCGCCACCGCGCCCGGCGACACCGCCGCACACTCCGCGATCAACTCCGGCACCGACACCTCACCCACCGGCACCACCGTGTCGTTCCACGCGGAGAGCACCAATTCACGCTCGCCACCGGGCAGGATCGCCTGTTCGGCGTCGCCGTCGGCGTTCGTGGCCATGTCTTCGAGGACGGTGCGGTACATCGAGGCCAGGCGGTCGACGCCGGTGCGGCCGATGATGTGGCGGTTGGCGGTGATCACGATGAAGCCGGCGCGGGTGGAGACGCCGAGAGGGAACTCGGTGGGGCTGTCGTCGATGGTGGCGGCGTAGTCGATGACGTCCTGGTCGACCTGCCGGAAGTTCTGATAGCTGAAGCGGACGTCCACGAGGCGTTCCGCGGCGCCGAACTCGCGTTGCATGGCGCCGAGCGGATAGCGGCGGTGCGGCCAGACCTCGATCTCCTGGTCGAAGACCTGGCGGACGAGGTCGCGCCAGGTGCGGGCACCGCGCCGGAAGGCGAAGGGCAGGGGGTTGAGGTAGACACCGTGGACGCGTTCGGCGCCGACGGCCTCGGGGCGGGCGTTGGTGACAAGGCCGGTACGGAAGGTCTCGTCGGGGGTGAGGCGGCTCATCACCTTGAGGTGCGCGGCGTGCAGCACACTCTTGATCGGGACCTGGGCCTCGTAGGCCAGGGCGCGGAGCCCTGCTTCGAGGTCGTGGTACGGGACCCAGGCCCGGTGCAGACCGCGCGGGGTGGTGAGCGGGTCGTCGCCCCATCCGGCCGGCGGGACGAACTTGGGGTGGTTCTCCACGATGCCGTGCCAGTAGGCGCGGTCCTCCTCGGAGTCGAGGGACCTGAGCTCGGCGGCCACGAAGTCGGCGTAGCGCACGGCGGCGGCTTCCGGTTCCTGGAGCGGCTGTCCGTCGCGCAGGGCCCGGTAGGTGGTGACGAGTTCCATGAGGAGGGAGTGATGGCTCCAGCCCTCCAGCACGGCGTGGCATTCGGTGAGGGTGAGCCACCAGCTGCCGTCGTCGCGGGTGTGCGCGGTGAAGCGGATCAGCGGGGCGCGGGTGAGGTCGAAGAGTTCGGCGCGTTCCTCTGTCATGAAGGCGCGCAGGGAGTGTTCGGCCGCCGCGGCGTCGTGGGAGGTCAGATCCCGGGTGCGGACGGTGGTGTCGACCCGTGCCGGGTCGTGGACGAGTTGCAGCGGTACCGCGTAGCCGTCCAGGGCGAAGGAGGTGCGCAGGATCTCGTGGCGGCCGATGACGACCCGTACCGCCTGCTGGAGTGCCTCGGCGGAGAAGGTGTGCTCGTCGAGGATCCGGAAGCAGGTCGAGTTGTGGTAGTGGTTGCGGCCGTCGTCGGCGAGCATCTCCACGACCATGCCGAGCTGTACCTGGGCGAGCGGGTAGGCGTCCACGATGCCCTCGGGCAGGCGGTCGCGGTCCTCGTCGGCGAGCAGCGCGAAGGGGGGCACGCCGGGCTCGGGGCGGGCCGGGGCCGGGCGGCCGGTGAGGTATTCGACGAGGTCGGCCGGGGTTCGGTGCGCGAAGACGTCGCGGACCGTGACGTCGTGGTCGGCGTCTCGCAGGGCTGCGGCCAGGGCCACGGCCCGCAGCGAGTCGCCGCCGAGGTCGAAGAAGCTGTCGGTGACGCCGACCCGGTCGAGGCCGAGGACCTCGCGCCAGAGTTCGGTCATCCGCTCCTCGGCGGCGGTGCGCGGGGCGACCTGGGTGCGCCCGACGGCGAGCGCGTCGCGGTCGGGGGCGGGCAGGGCGGCTTGGTCGAGTTTGCCGTTGACGGTGAGCGGGATCCTGCCGAGCGCGAGGAACGCGGTGGGGATCATGTAGGCGGGCAGAGTGCGGCCGAGGAGGGCACGCAGTTCACTGGGGGCTGCGACGGCCTCACCGGCGGGGACGACGTAGGCGACGAGCCGCTTGTCGCCGGGGGTGTCCTCGCGGGCGACGACCACGGCGTCGCGGACCAGCGGGTGGGCGGTCAACGCAGCCTTGATCTCGCCGAGTTCGATGCGGTGGCCGCGGATCTTGACCTGGTGGTCGATGCGGCCGAGGTAGTCGAGGCCGCCGTCGGGGCGGCGGCGGGCGAGGTCGCCGCTGCGGTAGAGGCGGGTGCCGGGCGGGCCGTACGGGTCGGGTATGAACCGTTCAGCGGTGAGGCGGGGACGGCCGAGGTACATGCGGGCGACCCCGGGTCCGCCGACGTGGATCTCGCCGGGCACGCCGATGGGCACCAACTCGCCGTGTGTCCCGTGCAGTTGTACCTGAAGGTCGTGGAGCGGGACGCCGATGTCGTTGCCGTGGTCGGCGTCCAGGTCGGTTCCGGTGACCGGGTGGTAGGTGGTGTGCACGGTGGTCTCGGTGATGCCGTACATGTTGATGAGGGCCGTGCGGTCGAGGGCGCGGCGCGCGACCCACGGGCGCAGGGCGGGCATGTCGAGGCGTTCGCCGCCGAACGTGACCACGCGCAGGGCGAGTTCGTCGATCAGCGGGTGGCCGTTCCCGGCCAGTGCCACCAGGCCGTGGAAGCCGGAGGGGGTCTGGTTGAGGACGGTGACGCGCTCGTCGGCGAGCAGGCGCAGGAAGTCCTCGGGGGAACGCGCGGTGTCGGGCGGTACGACGACGAGGCGCCCCCCGTACAGCAGGGCGCCCCACATCTCCCAGACGGACATGTCGAAGGCGTACGAGTGGAAGAGCGTCCAGACGTCGTGTGCGTCGAAATCGTAGTGCTCCTCTGTGATGGTGAACAGGCGGAGCACATTCGCGTGGGTGAGTCCGACGCCCTTGGGCCGGCCGGTGGAACCCGAGGTGTAGATGGTGTAGATCAGGTCGTCGGGTCGGACGTCCACGGCCGGGGCGGTGGTGGGCGCCGCGGCGAGGGCGGCGCTCTCGCGCTCGCCGTCGAGGTTCACCAGGTGGCCGTCGTGGGCGGCGGCGAGGTGGGCGGCATGGGTGCCGGAGGTGACGACGATGCGGGCGCCGGCGTCCTGGAGGGTGCTCGCGAGTCGTTCCGCCGGGTGCTCGGGGTCGAGGGGGAGGTAGGCTGCGCCGGTTTTGAGGACGCCGATCAGGGTGGGCAGGAGGTCGGGTCCGCGGTCGAGGCTGACGCCGACCAACCCGCTTGGTCCCGCGTCGAGTTCGCGCAGGTGGTGGGCGAGCCGGTTGGCGCGGGCGTCGAGTTCGGCGTAGCTGAGCCGTTGTCCGCCGCAGACGACGGCGGTGGCGTCCGGGGTGGCGGCGGCCCGTTCCTCGAAGAGCTGGTGGACGCATCGGTCCGGGTCCGGGAAGAGCCGGGGTTCGGGGACGAGGACGGCGAGGTCCGTGTGGTCGAGCAGGTCGAGCAGGGAGAGCGCGCGGTCCGGGTCGACCGCTGCGGATTCCAGCAGGCGTACGTAGTGGCGGGCGAGCCGTTCGACGGTGGCCCGGTCGTAGAGCGCGGTGCTGTACTCCAGCGTGCCCTGGACGGAGCCGTCGGCGCGCTCGCCGAGCTGGAGGGTGAGGTCGAAGCGGGAGACGCGGGAGGGGGCGCGCAGCGGTTCGGCGGCCACGCCGGGGAGCCGGAATCCCTCGGTGCGTTCCTGGTGCAGGGTGAAGGCGACCTGGCACAGCGGGGTGCGGGACAGGTCGCGTTCGGGCTGGAGCTCGTCGACCAGCCGGGCGAAGGGATACTCCTGGTGGTCGAAGGCGTCCAGGACGGTGTCGCGGGTGCTGTCGAGCAGGGCACGGAACGAGGGGTCGCCCTGCCAGCGGCCGCGCAGGACCAGGGTGTTGACGGCGTAGCCGACGAGTTGCTCGAGTTCCGGGCGGCCGCGGCCGGAGACGACGGTGCCCACGGGGATGTCGTCGCGTCCGGTGTAGCGGGACAGCAGTGCCTGGTATCCGGTGAGCAGGGTGGTGAAGAGGGTGGCGCCGTGCGCCGAGCCGAGGGCGCGGAGCCGTTCGGCGAGGGGAACGGGCAGGGTGACGGGTACGGCGTCGCCCGCCCAGCTGCGGGTGGCGGGGCGGGGCCGGTCGGTGGGCACCTCCAGCGGGGTGATGCCCCGCAACTGCTCGCGCCAGTAGGTGACGTGGGTGTCGAGCGTGCCGTCGGCGAGGCGGGAACGCTGCCAGGCCGCGTAGTCGGCGTACTGGAAGTCGACGGGGGCGAGCGGGTCGGGTCGGCCGGCGCCGAACGCGGCGTACAGGGAGGCGAGTTCGCCGAGGAGCAGCCCGACCGACCATTCGTCACAGGCCACGTGGTGCAGGACGACCGCGAGGATGTGGTCGTCGTCCGCGACGCGGATCAGCCGGGCACGCAGGGGGTCGCCCCGCTCCAGGTCGAACGGGCGGCCGGGCTCGGCCTCGGCCAGGGCGAGCGCCCGCCGCTCCCGCTCCGGGCCGTCGGCGAGTCCGGTCAGGTCGTCGACGGGGAGGTCGAACGGGCCCGGCGCGTCGATGAGTTGGACGGGCTCGGCGCCGTCGAGGCGGTAGCGGGTGCGGAGGATCTCGTGGCGGGACCGCAGGGCCTCGAAGGCGCGGCGCAGCACGTCGGTGTCGAGCGGTCCCCGCAGCCGCAGCACGACCGGGACGCTGTACTCCCAGCTGTCCGGGTCGAGGCGGCTGAGGAACCACATCTGCTGCTGGCCGTGGGAGAGGGCCGGCGGGCCGTCCCGGTCGGCCCGCCGCATTGTGGCGCGCCGCCCCCGGCGGGCGCCGGCGAGCCGGGCGCGCACCAGTTCCTCGCGCTGGTCCCTGGCTTCCTGGCCCGTACGAACTTCGCCCGTGCTCATGCTGAGCGCTCCTCCCCCACCGTGTGCTTCCCTGTTTCCGGCCGTGGTGCTGTGTGCGTGTGCGTGGCTGTGCGGAGTGCGCGGGTCAGGCGGACGTCTGCTCCATGCGGCGGCGCAGGCTTGCCGGGCGCAGGTCCGTCCAGACCTCCTCGATGCGGTCCAGGCACTCCTGCCGGGTCCCCTCGGTTCCTTCCGCGTGCCAGCCCGCGGGCAGGTCCCGGTCCGCGGCCCAGATGGAGTACTGCTCCTCGTCGTTGAGGACCACCCGGTACACGCGGTCGTCGGTCTGCTCGTCAGCCATGTCGGCTCTCCCTCTCGGAGGTCTGTTCGGACAGCGGACCGGAAGGCGATTCCGGATCCGTCGTCAGCTTCCGGTGGGGGCCTATACCGGGCCTCTACGCGAACTGTCGTACGGGCGAAGGGGGTTGCGGGTGGTGCGCCGGGCACGACGAAGCGCGCGACCCGGTCCCCACGGGGGAGGGACCAGGCCGCGCGCGGTCTTTCGGGACGGGTGCCCGCGCGCCGCGCGAGCACCACCGGCCGGGCTACTCCCGGGCGCCCACGAGCTGGACGATCCGGGAGCGCAGTGCCGCCGTGACCGGCAGCACCGTGCCGATGACGGCGAGGACCGTGGAGACGGCGGCGATGCCGACGACCACGAGCCAGGGCGCCACGATCGGGGTCGTACCGAAGAGGTGGAGCAGTGCCGCCCACAGGGCGGCGATGTTGAGGGCGGACGCGATCAGGGCGAGGACGACACCGATCGCGGCCACCAGCAGGGATTCGGCGACGAAGAACCGTAGGACCTGTCGGGGCGTGGCTCCGGCCAGGCGGAGGACCGCCAGGTCGCGGCGGCGGTCCGCGGTCGCCATGAGGAGGGTGTTCAGGATCGCGATGAAGCAGAACAGCACGACGATCACGGCCGTGGAGCGCTGCCGCACCTCGATGAGATGGCGGGCGTAGGCGGCTTCCGAGGCGACCAGTTCGGCCCGGGTCAGGAAGTGTGCCCCGCTGCCCTGCACGGCCTTGGTGATCGCCGCGGTCGCGGCGGCCTTGTCCGTGCCGGGTTCCAGGTTGATGTAGGCGCGCCGGGCCAGTCCGTCCCGGGCGTACGCGGCCGAGGGCGCGAAGCGCTCCGGAAGGTAGGCGACGTCCTCGCCGCGCATGGCCTTGTAGACCGCAGCGACCTTCAGTGTCGCTTCCGAGCCGTCGCCGAGCAGGATCTTCTGCGAGGTGCCGGCGTCCCAGCCCCACAGGTCGGGGGCGGCGATGCTGTTGTCGTCGAGCTTGTCCAGGGAGCCCTGGGTGATGGTGAGGTCCATCGTCGACTTGAGCACGGACGTGTCCACGACCATGCCGTCGTTCTCGTCGTAGCGGTCCTCGTCGCGGGTGTAGACGGTGGTCAGGAGCGGTGCCGCGATCTGTACGCCGTCGATCCTCTTGACCCGGTCGACGACTTCGGGGCTGATGCCCGGGGTGCCGTCGGGGGCGAGGGCGTACGGGGAGGCGATCTGATTGCGCAGGCCGTGGTCGCGGGCCGCGCCGAGCGAGTCGGTGGCGGCGAGCAGCGACAGGGCGAGTCCGACGGTGAGCAGGATGGGTGCCGCGGTGGCGGCGGTGCGGCGTCGTGAGCTGAGCACGCTCTCGCGCACGAGCATCGCGGTGGGTCCCGCCGTATTGCGGAACGGCCACATCAGCAGCCGGGCCAGTGGGCCGATGGCCAGGGGGGCGATGACGGCGGCTGCCAGGACGGGGACGAGGAGTTCGGTGACGTAGGTGTTGGGCGAGAGGATGGTGGCCGGTTTGCCGACCGCGATCCACGCGGCCAGGCCTACGCCCGCTCCGATACCGATTGCGCCGATCAGCAGCCGCGACGGTGTCATGCCGGAGTCGTCGACGGCGGCCTCGCGCAGCGCCTCGACGGGCCGCACCCGTCCGGCGCGGTACGCGGCGGTGGCGGCTCCGCAGAGCGCGACCAGCACTCCGACGAGGAACGCGCCGGCCAGCGGGGCGGTCACCGTCCAGTGCAGGGACGGCGGCGCCTGGAACCACGGCGGTGAGATGTCGAGGTCGATGAGCATGTCGGTGAGCAGCTGGGCCCCGTACAGGCCGAGGGCCGCGCCGAGCGCGGAGGCCAGGGTGCCGACGAGCAGGGCCTCGCCGCGCATCATGCGGCGGACCTGTTTGGGCGTGGCGCCGACGGTGCGCAGCAGGGCGACCTCGCGGCGGCGCTGGATGACGGCGAAGGCGAACGTGGACGCGACGACGAACACGGAGGTGGTGCCCGCGACGGACGCCATCACCGGGACCAGCGTGATGGTGTTGTCGAGGGTCTCGCGGTCCTCGGCCTCGCTGGCGTCGGCCTTGTGCCGGTCGCTGCCGGTCAGGACCTCGGCGTCCTTGCCGACGGCGTCGCGCACCTGGGCGGGCGGGCCGAGCGCCACCAGTGCCTGGACGCGCGGGGAGATCCGGGCCGCTTCGGCGTCGCCGAAGAACACCGCGTTCTCCCAGCCGACGGGGGCGACCGTGCCGGACACCGTGTAAGGGGAGACGCCGGCGGCGGTCATGACCGTCACCCTGTCGCCGGTGTGCGCCTGGTCGGAGGGTACGACGATCTCCCGGTCGCCCGACGGCTGCGAGCCGCTCGTCAGCCTGTAGCCGCCGAACCGGGCGACCGCCCAGGGGTGACCGACCTGGTTGCGCGGGCCGTCCTGGAGCTGCGCGTAGAAGGCCCGGTCGACGACGGTCTCGCCGGTGGCCCGGACGCGGTCGAGCAGGTCCGGGGAGACGCCTTCGGCCTCGGGCAGCGAGCGGACTCCGAGGTCGTGGTGGGCGGGGTCCCAGTCGGGGTCGGTGGGCAGCACGACGGCGGAGGCCTGGGCGAACCGCTCCGGCGGCCGGTCGGGCAGGTCGAGCATGGTCATCAGCAGGATGCCCATCGCGGCCACCTGCGCGACGCCGAGCACGAGGGCTACGACGGTGCCGAGGAACGACACCCAGCGCGTCCGGAGCGTCTGGAGGGCGATGCCGAGCACTACGACACCGCCAGATCGGTCATGCGGGCGGCGACCGCCTCGGCCGTCGGGTCCTTCAGCTCGCCGACCAGCGCGCCGTCGGCGAGGAACACCACGCGGTCGGCGTACGCGGCCACGTTCGGGTCGTGCGTGACCATCACGATCGTGGTCGGCTGGTCGGGCTCGGGGTCGTCGGCACCCCGCCCCCCGGTCACCGGGGTGCCCACCAGCTTCCGTAAGACTTCCAGCAGTTCACGTCCGGTCGTGATGTCGAGCGCGCCGGTCGGTTCGTCCGCGAAGAGCACGGCCGGGCGGGTGACGAGCGCTCGGGCCACCGCGACCCGCTGCTGCTGGCCGCCGGAGAGCTGGCTGGGCCGCTTGCCGGCCTGATCCTCGAGGCCGACCTGGGCAAGCGCCTTCAGCACCGTCTGGCGACCGGGTTTGCGGCCGGCCAGCCGCAGCGGCAGGCCGACGTTCTGCGCGGCCGTCAGCGAGGGCAGCAGGTTGAACGCCTGAAAGACGAAGCCGGTGGACTCCCGGCGGAACTCGGTCAGCCGGGTCTCGTTCAGGCCGCCGATGTCCGTACCGTCGATGAACACCCGCCCGGACGTGGGCCGGTCGAGCCCGGCGGCACACTGCAGCAGTGTGGACTTGCCCGATCCCGAAGGCCCCATGACGGCCGTGAAACTGCCGCGCGGGAAGGACAGGCCCACGTCGCGCAACGCGCTGACCGCGCCGCTGCCCGAGCCATAGGTTTTGCTGAGCGACTCCAGCCGCACTGCGTCATTCATCGATTCTCCGTAGCGTCATGGTGGTGGGGGACCGGCCGTCAGCTCCCGCTGATGTCCGGACGCCTCGTCCTGGGCGCTCCGGTCTTCGAGCTCCGCCCCTCGGCGGGTGAACACGACGGTCGCCACCACGGCGAGCAGGGCCATCACTCCGGATGCGATGGCCAGCGTCCCGCGCGTGCCGAGACCTTCGAGGAGATATCCGGTGCCGAGCGCGCCGATCGAACTCGCCCCGGAAACCAGGAGCATGACGACGCTGCCGACCCTCCCCTGCATGGCGTCGGGCGTGATGCGCACCTGATGGGACATGCCGCAGACGGTAACAGCCGCTCCTATATGCGACGTTATGAAGAAGAGAATCCCAAGTGTCACCGGATGAAGCAGAAATACCGTTCCGGGCATGATCAGGGCCCAGGCGACATGGGCGTAGATCATGACGCGCCGCATCGGCAGCCGCCTGGTCAGCCACCCTCCGCTGAAGGCCCCGAGGAGTCCGCCGATACTGCCGGCCGCCATGATCAGGCCGACCGTGCTCGCCGGTCTGCCCTGCTCCCTGACCAGCACGGCGACCGTGAGAATGAGTCCCTGGAAGACCAGGTTGCTCCCCGCGATGACGAGCAGCGCCGAGCGGAAATAGGCGCGCTCCCACACCCAGCGCAGTCCGCTGGAGATCTCCTCACGCATCCCCCGGGCGCTCTTGCCCGCTCCACCGGACTGCCGCTTCGGGATCCTCAGCCGGGTGAGCGTCAGCAGGGACAGCAGATAGAGGCCCGTGCTGGACAGGAACGGTACCCACGCCGACAGGCCGAAGAGCACACCGCTCGCCGGATGTCCGACGAAGTTCACGGCCCGGGACCGCGCCTCGTTCTGCGCCATCGCGGTCGACACCTGCTGCGGCGGTACGACACCGCGTACCGCCGCGCGTTCGGACAGCTGGTAGAAGACGGTGAGGCTGCCCTGGACGAAGGCGACCAGGGCGATGTGCCAGACGCGCACGTCGTCCCCGACGAGCGACACCGCGACCGACCCGATGGCCAGCGCCCGGCCCGCCACACAGAAGAGCATCACCCGCCGCCTGTCCCAGCGGTCCACCAGCACACCGGCCGGCAACTGCATGACCAGCATGGGCAGCAGGGCGCTGAAGCCGACCAGTCCGGCGGCGCTCTTCGACCCGGTGTGCCACAGGACGAGCAGGGTGAAGGCCATGGTGGAGGAGCGCTCCGCCATGACCGAGAGCGCGGATCCGCCCCACAGCAACCGGAAACGTACGTTGCTGCGCAGCGGAGGCGGCTTCTCCTCGCCGCCGTCCCGCACCTGGACTTCCGTACTCATCGACTGCCCGCCCAGCACCACTCCAGGACAGCCATCGCGCTGTGCAGCTTGTGCGTGGCCTGGGTGAAGGCGATGCTCGTCGGCCCGTCGAGCACCTCGGCGGTGACCTCCTCGCCGCGGTGGGCGGGCAGGTCGTGCAGGAACACGGCCTTCGGGCTGCCCTCCCACAGGGCACGGGTGACCTGGAACGGGGCGAAGACCTCCCGCCAGTCCTCGGTGGGCTTGCTGGTCCCGGTGGTCTGCCAGCGGGTGGTGTACACCGCGTCGAGATCGGCGGGCAGCGCGCTCATGTCGTGCCGCTCGACGATCTCCGCGCCGCTTCGCGCGGCCTGTTCCGTGGCCCGGGCGAGCACGTCGGACGCGAGACCGTAGCCGGGCGGTGTGCGCAGTTCCAGTTCGGTGCCGGAAAAACGGGTGAGGGCCAGCGCCAGGGCGGCGGCGCTGTTGTTGCCCTCGCCGACGTACAGCAGCCGGAGGCCGTCCACCCGCCCGAAGTGCCGTTGCAGCGTGGTCAGATCGGTGAGCCCTTGCGTCGGGTGCTCCTCGGCACTCATGGCGTTGACCACCGACATGTCCCCGGCCGCCGCCCAGGTCCGCAGTTCCTCGGTGGCGTCGGCGGTCCTGGCCACCAGCAGGTCCAGCATGCCGGCGAACACCCGTCCGGTGTCCTCGCTGGTCTCGCCGGTATTGGTCTGGAGATCGGCGGGCCCGAACGTCACGGTCTGCGCGCCGAGCCGCAGCGCGCCGGCCGTGAACGCCGTACGGGTCCGGGTCGACGTACGGCGGAAGTAGACGCCGACGACGGCGCCGTCCATGGTCCTCGCCCGCTCGCCGGAGGCGAACGCGACGCCTCGCGCCACGATCCCGCGCAGCTCGTCGTCGGTCAGGTCGGTCAGGGAGATGAGGTGTCGCACGGATCCCATGACGATGGGGGTCCCTTCTCGTGAGGTGATGGCGGGGCGGGAACTGGGGGCGGGAACTGCGGGAGCCCTTAGGGCGCTTCGGTGAGAAGCGCGTCGATCTCGGCCCGCACCCGGTCCTCGATCTCCACGGCGAGCTGCGCCACGGTGGGCCGTTCGAAGGCCACCCGCACGGGCAGATCGAGGTCGTACTCGGCCTGGAGCCGGGAGATCAGGCGCACGGCGAGGATGGAGTGGCCGCCTAGGTCGAAGAAGTTGTCCTCGACGCCGACCTTGTCCAGGCCCAGGACCTGGCCCCAGATGCCCGCGATGCTCTCCTCGGTCTCGTTGCGCGGCGCGATGTACGTGTCCGTGGCGGCACCGGTCTCCGGGTCGGGCAGAGCGCTCCGGTCGAGCTTGCCGTTCGCGGTCAGCGGGATCTTGTCGAGCTCGACGAACAGGGACGGCACCATGTACTCGGGCAGCTCACCCGCGACCGCCTCGCGCAGACCGTCCGTCTCACCGACGACGTAGGCGACCAGGCGCTGATCCTCGGTCACGACCACCGCTGCGTCGGACACCGCCGGGTGCGCGGTCAACGCGGCCCGGATCTCCCCGAGTTCGATGCGATAACCGCGCACCTTCACCTGGTCGTCGATCCGGCCCAGGAACTCCACCGCACCATCCGCACGCCACCGCGCCAGATCCCCGGTCCGATAGAACCGCGCGCCGGCCTCCCCGTAGGGGTCGGGCAGGAACCGCTGAGCCGTCCGCACAGGATCACCGGTGTAGCCGCGGGCCACGCCGGACCCACTGACGTACAACTCCCCCACCACACCCACCGGGACGGCACGCAGTTCGGCGTCCAGGACACGCATATGGACATTGGGCAGGGGCCGGCCGATCGGCACGACACCCTCGTACGAGGTCTCGATCGGGAAGACACACGTGCCGACGGTCGCCTCGGTCGGACCGTACTCATTGACCATGCGCCCATCACCGAGCAACCGGCGCCAACGCTCCACCAGCGCACCCGGCAACGCCTCACCCGCCACCACGATCCGCGTGGTGAGGGAGCGGATCTGCTCATCGGTCAACTGCCCCCCGATCAGCTGCAGGTGACTAGGGGTCAGCTTCAGGAACGAGAACGGACCCGCCCCCGCCAGCGACTCGCCCAGCTCGGTCAGCTCACCGTCATAGAGCCACACCCGCTGACCGGCAGCCAACGGCGCCCACACATTCGGCACCACCAAGTCGAACGCCACCGACGAGAACACCGGCGCCCCACCCGCACCGCACGACGCCAACTCCCGCACCGCCCAGTCCACATGATTCACCAGACTCCGATGCGTGACCTGCACACCCTTCGGCCGACCCGTCGAACCCGACGTAAAGATC
>NZ_JBHWVI010000242.1:0-12696 GCF_042737005.1 Streptomyces sp. NPDC060027 | reverse complement strand
TTGTCGAAGCACTCAAAGCGCGGCATACAGCAAGACATCTCGCTCGGCCCCTGCCCAGAGCTGATCCAACTCCCAGCCCTAAACGCCTATTAGGCCTACAGCTCCCGCGGCTCCCGCGGCTTCCGCGCCTACCTGCGCAGACGCGGCATCGCGTGCACCATCCCGGAGAAGAACGACCAACAGCGACACCGGCACAACCGCGGCCGCCACGGAGGCAGGCCACCGGCCTTCGACCGGCAGATCTACCGCCGGCGCAACGTCGTGGAACGCTGCTTCAACCAGCTCAAAGGCTTCCGCGGCATCGCCACCAGATACGACAAGACCGCCACCTCCTACGAGGCAGCGGTCAGTCTCGCGTCATTCCTGCTCTGGGCAAGATCCGTTTGAAGACGGACCCTACTTCGGTCAACGGGACGTGTTCGTGGATGCAGGGAGTTCCGAATGCGGGTGCGCAGATTCCGATGGACAGTTGCGTCGTTCGAAGTGCCCGAGGAAGGCGGTGTACGTGATGCGCGGCGCGTTCCAGCGCTGAAGCCCGCCGCCACCTCGCCCACGTCCTACGCGGCCGACCCCACGAGCCCAGCCTGGACGAACAGATCGTTTCAGGCCGGCGTCGACGGCAGGCCGTGATCCGCCCCCTGACCCGCAACCGGTCGGCGTCTCGCTACGAGCAGGTCCGCTTTGCCGCTGGCGTCGCGAAAGGGCGTACGGCAAAAGGAGCTTGAGGTTCCCTCACTTCTCCGTGACAAAGCCCACCGCAGACCACCCATGATCATAGTGGAACAAAACGCCCTCTCGGTGATGTGTGCACACCAGCCAGGCATTAGCTTTACGACTTCTTCATCGCTCTCTGACCAAGGGTCGAATGCACACCATGCACATACCACCGCCCGTTCCGGGGGAACGGGTCACTTCGCGCGCGCTCAGACGCCTTCCCCGCACCACTGCCTTGCTCGCCCTCTCCCTGACTCTCCTGAGCGGGGCCGTTCTGGCAGCGCCCCCGCCGGCCGTCGCGGCAACACCCGCCGTGAACGGCCCGGCCGGGAAACTCTCCGCCCCCGACGTTCCGTCCGCCCTCGCTGAGGCGAAACGTTCCGGCAAGCGGGTGGAGGCACTGTCCGAGCGCACCGAGACGTCCACCACCTGGGTCGCCCAGGACGGCTCCCTGACGACTGAACTCACCGCCGGCCCCGTACGGTTCGACCGGAACGGCAGCTGGGTCACCGTCGACACCGATCTCACCGAACGCCGTGACGGCACCGTGGCAGCCAAAGCACACCCCGCCTCGCTCACCCTCGCAGGCAAGGGCGGGACACCCGCCTCCTCCCTCAGCGCCGCCCGCAACGCAGGCGCACGCGACCTCGTCACCCTCGGCGAGGGCGAGCAGCAGGTCACCCTCCAGTGGAAGGGCGGTTTGCCGCAGCCCGAACTGGACGGCAACCGCGCCACCTACCCCGATGCCGTCCCGGGCGCCGACGTCGTCGTGGAAGCCACCCGTACGGGATTCGAGCAGTACGTCGAGATCAAGCAGCGCCCGTCCACCAAGGACTACGGCTACACCCTTTCACTGCGTGCGGAAGGACTGCGCGCCGAGCAACAGCCGGACTCCAGCGTGCTGTTCACGGACCGCGAGACCGGCCAGGAGCGGGCCGTCATGCCCGCCCCGGTGATGTGGGACGCGACCGTCGACGAACGGTCCGGCGAGCACACCCACCGCGTGCCGGTGGCGATGCAGGTGAAGCAGCGGGACTCCACGATCGACCTCGTGGTCGCGCCGGACCCCGCGTTCCTGGCTGACCCCACGACCCGGTACCCGGTCACCGTCGACCCCTCGACCTCCGTCCTCAGCAACGTCTTCGACACGTACGTCCAGCAGGGCGAAGCCCGCGACTGGTCCACCGACACCGAGCTGGACTTCGGCAACCCCGGCACGAAGAACCCCAACGGCACCCCGCGCACCGCACGGTCCTTCATCACCTGGGGAACGGCCCCCCTCGCGAACGCCCTGGTGACAAACGCCGAGCTCAGCCTGTGGAACTTCCACTCGGGCGACACCGACTGCAAGCCCCAGCCCTGGACAGTCTGGTCGGCCGACAGAGCCTCGGTCTCGAGCCGCTGGACGTCCCAGCCCACCCTGCACACCCAGCACGCGACGTCCACCGAGACCAAGGGCAATCCGAAGTGCGGCGCAGGCGGCTGGATCAACGCCGATGTGACCTCACTCGTACAGACGTGGGCCTCCTCCAAGGCGCCACAGGCCGGCATGGGCCTGAGGGCCGCCGACGAGTCCGCCGTCGGGCAGTGGAAGCGGGTCAACTCCGCCAACGCCACCAGCAACCCGCCCAAGCTGACGGTCACTTACAACTTCCGCCCGCGGTCGGGCAACAACCGCCAGGCCGGCCCGCCCTTCGCCAAGGACGCCTCGGACACCTGGCAGGTCGACACCACGACGCCGACACTGCGGGACACGTTCTCCGACAAGGACGGCGACCGTGTCACCGGCACCTTCGAGATCGTCGATGCGGCGACCGGCAAACAGGTGGGAGACCACCTCGTCTCGCCACGCGTCGACTCCGGACGCGCCGCAGCCGTGACCGTCCCCGACGGCACCCTCAAGGACGGTGCGACCTACCGGTTCCGCACCAGCCCCTACGACGGCACGCACTACAACCTCGCCTGGTCCGACTGGGCCACCTTCACGGTCGGCACCGGGCGCCGTCCCGGCAATCTGCCGGACATGCCGCAGGCACTGGAGTCCGGAGCCACGCAGTCCCTCACCCCCCTGTTGTCCGGGCTGGTGTCCAGCCCCGAACAGGGCCGCGTACGAGCCGAGTTCGTCCTGCGCGACGCCGACGGAAAGCAGCTTTCCGGGGTGAGCGTCCAGGAGACCTGGACGGACAGCGGCCGGCGCGCCGCGGCACGCGTCCCCGAAGGCACACTGCGCGCGGGCACGACGTACCTCTGGGCCATGCGCGCCTGCACCGACCGGGGCTGCTCGGCCTGGTCCTACGAGCAGGAGTTCACCGCCACCGACGCAGGCGACCCGAAGGCACCCGGCACCACGTCCGTCACCCTCACGGGCCCCTCCCTCGACGACGCCACGGTGCCGGTCGGCACCAAGGCCTGTGCCGACGGCGGCTGCCCCGCCGTCACCGACGGCCGGCTGACCCTCGACGCCGGCACCGACGGTGAGCGGGCCGCCTGGCTCAAGCCGGACCTCAGCAAGGTGCCGGAAGGAGCCCGGGTGACCCGGGCCCGGCTCGTGCTGACTCCGGCCGAATGCGGCACCGGCACCTGCGCGCAGCGGCCCGTCGCGATGTATCAGTTGCACGAACCCTGGGCCACCCCGCACACCGGAACCGGCCTGCTGGACGTGCTGGACGACGCCCCGTTCACCGAAACCGCGCCCGCCGACGCCCAGGACCTCACGCCGCTGGTGCAGTCCTGGATCGACGAGCAGGCGGGCGAAGGGGTCGCGGTGCGGCTCCCCGCCACCGACACCACGTCGCCCGTCTCCTACCACTCGAGCCGCAGCACGGACCAGGCCAGGCGGCCGCAGCTCGTCATCACCTACGTGGCACCGACCGCGCCCGGAGCCCCGCAGGACCTGCGCGTGAGCGCCGGTGACGGCGGGCTCCTGGCCACCTGGAACCCGCCGCCGGACCCGGGTTCGTCGACGGACGGCACGGAGTACACCGTCGTCGTCACGAAGACCGACGGCAGCGAGGTCACCAGGGCCACCACCCGCGACGCGCACATCGTCGTGGACGGACTGAAGAACGGCACCGCCCATCGGGTGACCGTGACGGCGCGCACCCCGTACGGCACCGGTCCCGGCACGGCGTCGCAAGCACTCACCCCCGTGGCCGTACCGGGTGGCGCGGCCACCTACCGGGAGATCGTGCAGCAGTACGCCGACGCCCGCAGCGCCATCCTCACCGACAAGCATCCGACCGCCGCGGCGGCCCTCGCCGCGAGCTCGCACGGGGCCGCGTTCCAGGACCTGCTCGGCGCCCAGGCCGCGGACCTCGCGGAGGTCAGGAACGTACTGGCCCAGCGCGGTCAGCACTACACCGAGATGACCACGAAGCTGTCCGACGTCCTGGTCGGTGTCGACGACAACGGCACGGTGTTCCTGCGCGCGATCCTCGAGGACTCGGCCGTACTGACGGACGGGAACCCGGCGGACCCGGGCGACCAGGGTGACCCGGGCGGTGAACCCGAGGAAGGACGGCGGGAGCAGCGCTTCACCTTCAGCACCAACAGCGGCGCCCCGATCCTCCACGTCGAGGCGGACGCCCCCGCGATGGAAACCGTGCTCTCGGCGTCGGCTTCGGCCGCCAACCCTCTGGAGACCACCGACGACTCGCTGGGCCCCATCAGCGAGGTGCCCGACGAGCCGATCGCGCTCGACGCGGACGGCCTGCCCATCGAGGAACCCACTGCGGCCGCTCAGAAACCGGCACTGCGCGTCAAGCGCGCCGCCGCGCAGGTGTCCGGCTCCGGAACGGTCAAGTGGGCCTCCCGGAACGCCAATACGCGCTGGGAATACGGCCAGGACTGCACCAACTTCGTGTCGAAGGCGCTGTACTACGGCGGCAACATGAAGACCCGCCAAGGCGGGCGCAAGCACGACCGCGCCTGGTGGCAGCAGTACTACCTCTTTGGCAGCATCAAGAACAAGAGCTACACCTGGGCCGCCGCCGAGAACTTCCGCCGGCACATGATCCGCTACCGCGGGGCCAAGTACGTCACGGCCCTCTCCGCCAAGCCGGGAGATCTCGTGCTCTTCAAGTGGAAGAAGGAACGGGGCTACAACCACGTGGCCATCGTCGAGCGCAAGCGGCACGGGCTCCAGCTGATCCAGCACGGCAGCTCGAACAGGACCAGCCTCGCGGCTGCCATCCTGCGGTACCGCGGCAAGCCCAACTACATCGAGCGGGTCATCATCCTCCGCCCGAAGGCGAGGTCCTGACCATGACACGGAAGACAACGCTCACCCGCTTCACCCTGGCCGCCGCCGTCACGGGCGGACTCCTGACGGGCTGCACGTCGGACGACGAGTCCCTGACGTATCAGACGGACTACAGCAATCACCGACCGCTGCGGGTCGTCGGCTACCCCTCCACGGGAAGTCTCGAGACGGTGCAGAAGGCCGTGTGGCGGCTCGCCGACGGCGACGCCGGCGCACTGGCCGCGCTCGCCGTCGACGACACGCACGCCGATGCCACCGCCCGCAACTGGGTCAAGGCCTTCGGCACCGCCGCCAAGGGAGACGTGACAGCGGACTTCTACGACGAAGGCTCCGTACGGCAGGTCGTGGTCCTCTACTTCGCCAAGAGCGGCCAGATCAAGGAGATCGAGGCCCGCATAGGAGAGAAGGACGACTCCTGGGGACTGACCCTCGCCGAGCCCGACCCCGCCGAGGCAACGGCCAAGCCCACATGGGCCCCGCCGAAGCCCGGCCAATCAGGTTCCCGCACCTCCGGCACCCCGTCCGGGAACTAGCGGTCACCTGCCCGCAGCGCCCCTCGAGGCCTGCACTCCGAACAATCGGGGTGCGGGCCTCCGCACTCATGATCAGCGGCAAAGCGGGGCGCCGAACTCCTCTACCGCGTCGGCGACCTCAAGCGCTGGGCACGCAACCGGCCCCGCGCCGCCTCCGGCACCACCGACCTCGACTGACCGGCCCGGCCCGGGCGGCGGCCGCGAACCGGGACCTGCCCGGTCCGGCCGACACGATTCCCCTCGCTCTGGAGAACACCCGGTTCACCAGGCACAGCACAGAAAAGGAACACCGCACCATGACGAACACGACCGCGCTCCCGAAGCTGCTGCGCCTCACCGACCCCGGCCTGCGCGAGCAGCTTCAGGCGCTGCCCGCCTCGGCAGCGCTGATCGGCATCAGCACCGACGGACGGGCCATCGCCGTCGACATCGACGCCGCACCGCACATCCTGGTCTGCAGCGGCGCCGGCGGCGGCAGCACGACCATCCTGCGCACCCTCACCGCCCAGTTCCTCCACCAGGGCGCCCACGCCCTGGTCCTCGACACCACCCGGGTCGCTCACCTGTGGGCGAGGAACCTGCCGACGGTGACCCATCGCGGCAACGTCGCCGGCATCCATGACGCCCTGCTCGGCCTCGCCTCCGAGTTCCAGCACCGTATCGACCTCGACGGCGACCGGACGCCACCCTGAGGCAGCTCGCCCGCTACTGGGAGACGTTCCGGCAGAAGGACGACCCCAAGAAGTCCCCGGCCGTCGCCGCCCTCGAGGACGTCCTGTACGAGGGGCGAGCGACCCGTATCCACGTCATCTACGACGGACCCGCCATCGTCGGTGGCCTCGCCCCCGGAGCCCGCGAGCAGTTCGCCACGTTGCTGCTCGGAGCAGATGGCAAGGTGCGCAACGACAACGACCTGGTTTTCTACAACCATCCAGTCCAAGACGGTGTGTCGATCGTCGGCTCGGCAGTCACCGCCGACCTGACGTGCGTACCGGCGGCCGTGGACCGCGTGGTGGTCGCGGCGAGCGCTGATCCACTGCAGCCGGGCGCGGTCTTTACCCGCGCGCCGCAGCTGATAGTCACCCAGACAGGCTCACCCGCTCTGTCGTTCACCGCACCGGATTTCACTTCAGGAGAGACGGTCGTGGTGGTGGCTGAGCTGTACCGCCGTGGTGCCAGCTGGAAAATCCGCGCCGTGGGCCAGGGCTATGCCTCCGGCCTGGCGGGTCTGGCCACTGACTACGGCGTCGACGTCGAGCCCGACCAGCCCGCTGCCTCCGCAGCGCCTGTTGCAGACCAGGCACCTCGAGCATCTGGCCCGGCACGACCGGTGGTGGATCTGGCGAAGGTGGAGCGGCAGGCCCCCGGACTGCTGGCTCCTGCACGCCAGGCCGGCAAGGTCCTCGCGGACACAGGCATCGCAGCGCGGCGCGCTGCGGTGTACCTGATCCTCGATCACGACTGGCATATGGAGGAGATGTACGAGTCGTTCGCGGTGCAGGCTTTCGCCGAGCGTGTCCTCGCGCGGTCGGCCAACCTGGACGACGACGGCACCGTACCGGTGATCTTCTCCAGCGGGAATGAGCCGTTCTAGGAGGAGACCCGGCTGGACAACTACCGCGGCCGCATCGGGCAGTTGCACACGCAGATCGACTGGAGCTGGGGCAACGTCGCCGAGGCGATGCGTCGCGCGGTGGGCCACTACCAGGAATCCGGAGCAGCTGATCCCGCTTTCATCGTCACCCAGGTCGGCGACGAGCCCTGGGACAAAGCCGAGGTCCGCTCCCTGCTGCAGAACACCGCCTCGCTCGGAGTGTTCTGGTTGTTCGCGGCAAGCTCGCCTTCTACAAGAACCTCAATGCCTCCGCGTCGGCCACCTTCACCACCCGGCCGTCCTCGCAGGCGTCCAGAAGCCCTGCTCGGAGACAAGGGCTACGACTCCGATCCGAACCGCGAAGAGCTCCGCAAGCGGCGGATCCTGCCTGTCATCTCCCGCAAGGGCGCCCCGAACATCAAGGGCATGGGCAAGCTCCGTTACGTCGTCGAGCAGACCTTCGCCCTGCTCCACCACTTCAAACGACTCGCCGTCCGCTGGGAACGCCGCACCGAGCTCCACGACGCCTTCGTCTCCCTCGCCTGCAGTCTGATCTGCTGGCGACGCCTCAAGAAGGCCCACTCATGATCGTGTTACGAGCTCATACGAGCTGGTGCGTGATAGCGGGTGAGGCGTGTTTCTCATGGCCTTGGCTGTTGTCAGGCTGTGGTGGTGCGGTCGGAGACGAGGCTGGCGATAGCTCGGTAGGTGGCGGGCAGGGTCTCGCGTCGGTGGGTCCAGCGCGTCAGTTGTTTCCAGCGTTTGTGGTCTGCGAGGGCGTGTTCGACGGTGATGCGCTTCGAAGAGTGCCAGTGGCGGGCCCTTCGACGGGCTTCAAGGACTTCGGGCGGGCTGATCTTGTTGCCTTTCCGGGGCGGTGTCACTGCCTGTCCGGGGTGATCACGACGGAGTCCGAGGTAGCCGTCGTCCAGAAGGACCTCAACGTCCGGATAGTGCTGGAAGCAGATCCCGATCCCTTCGTTGCGGGCGGCGGTCGCATCATGCATCCGCCCAGGCCGCAGAGCATCGACCCATAACGTGCGGCCCTGACGGTCGGCGATGACGGTGGCCTTCATCGTGTTCTGCTTCTTCTTGCCGGGACACGAACATTCGCCGCCCACCCAAGCCGGCCGGTGGCCGCCGGACCTGGATCTCGGTGGCATCCAGCCGCAACTCGATGCTCTCCGCCTGGGCATAGGCGAAGACATCCGTCAGCGTCCGAAGACGCAGGCCAGCGCGATCGGGAACTGCGCATCCACGCTCGGCCAGAAGCGTGCGTATCTCTCCGATCGCGCGGGTGATCGTGGAGCGGTCGACATCGAGCAGCAGTCCCAGCACGGCGTGGGGCAGGTCGTGCCGCAAATGAATCAACGTGGCCACCAGACGATCCACGAAGACCAGCTGGTGACGGGCGCCAGCACCTTCAGCCCGCTTCCGGACCCCACCTCGCGCAGCATGGCGGCGACCCTCGACTCCGGCCTGCCACGGCACCGCCAACTCCTCGGTCAGGCAGGCCAGATGGTGCCGAGAGACCCCCGCGAACAGCCGATGCGCCAGAACCTGCCGATTGACCATGACCACCACACCTGGATCATGTCACCAGCCAGCAACGACGCCTTACCCGCTATCACGCACCAGCTCGATAGGGGTCGGCATCTCACAGATCCTCGTCTCCAGCATGCCCAGAGTCATCGGTTCACCGGTTCGATGACGTGGTAGTGCCGTACTGGCGAAGGTGCATCCAGCGGCGCTCGAACGTCTCCAGGAACTTGTTGAGGTCGGGTGGCCAGCAGCTCGCCCTCGACCAGCTGCACCGGATCGTCCAGGCATCTCACGGAGCGGTGGAGGCCACGCACGTGGCCGCCACCGCCGACGGGTACGTAGAGGTCCGCGTCAGCGTCGGCTGCGCCAACCTGCCGCGCACCCGGGACGGCCTGCGGCTGCGCAGCGTCGAGGCGGTCACCCTGCGGATCCCTCCGAACTTCCCCTTCACCGCCCCCAGCGTGCGCACCCGGCACACCCGCTTCGCTGGCGCCCCGCACGTCAACTGGGGCCGCCACCTGTGCCTATACCGCTCGACGGCGACCGAGTGGGATCCGGCCGATGGCATGTACGGGTTCATCACCCGCCTCCTGGACTGGTTCGAGGCGGCCGCCGCGGGAGAACTGGACCAGCCCGGCGAACCCCTGCACCCCCCGAACGCTCTGACCGACCACACGGCGGGATTCCTCGTGATCCGCCGCGACGCGCCTGTCGCACGATCGGACAGGCCGTGGCTGGGCGCTGCCGTACTGCACCGGGTCAACGACATCAGATGCGACGTCGTGGGCTGGCTCGCCGCCGAGGACTCCCGGCCCGACAGCCTGGAACAACTGCGGGAGAGTGCCGGCCTGCCAGCCGACGCCAACGCCTTCCTCGCCCCCGTCGTCGTCACCACGAAGCACTTGACGTTCGAATATCCGCTCACCGCGCGGGAGCTGGTCGAGTCCCTTGACCGTGACCACATCACGCCACGCCTGTTGCTGGGGCTGATGGGATTCGCCGCGGACTGCAACCGCACCCTGCTCTGCTCTGCTCTGATGCTGACGCGTCGGCCGAGGACGACGACACCCCGGCCGCACCGGTGCACCTGCTGCTGGGCACTCCTTCGCGGGGTGTCGCTGGCGACGGGCCGCGCAGCACGCACCTGGTGGCCTGGTACCTGCCCGACTTCGCTGATCAGGTTGTCCGCCTGGCCGCAGGCACCGCCTTCAGCGGACATGCGTACCTGGCCGAACTCGGCGAGAGGGTCATCCAGTTCGGCACTGAGTGGCTCGACTGCCTGCCGCTGGGTCATCGAACGGACCATGTCCTGGCTGTCCGGCTATCGCAGGCTCAGCCCCCGATACGAACGCAATCCCCGCAACTACCTGGCCTTCTTCGGACTCGCCGCAGCCCTCTGCTGCTACAAACGACTCCTCAAACTCACCACGTAGGACACCGTCTTAAGGTCGGACCGTCCACCAGCGCCGTCGCCCACACAGGCGCCCTATACCGACAGAGCACGGGTGAAAGCCCGGCATTTCCTTCCCGGTACACCCCGAGCACCAGGATCACCGCTAGGGCGTGGGGCGTGTCAGTGATCCCGCAACTACTGATGTGCGAGCGGCTGAGAAGGCCGATGTCGACGCATGCCACAGGCTGTGGCCGATGAATCCGAGGGTTGGAGGGTTGGTCAGCGAGGCTCCCGTGCTGTTGGGGGAGGTGCTCGACGCCTCAACTCGCTTGCTTGGCGACCTTGTTGGTCGCCTGTTCTGCCGCACTCGGCCAGCCTCATGCCCTGGTCGCGTGGGTCACGATGCTCATCGTCACCCAGGAGGAGGGCCGCCGTAGTCGCGGCCGCGTTCGGCGATCATCGTGTCGGGTTGGCGTCTGGGCCTGTCTTGTCACAGGGGCCGCAACGGGGTCGTGTTCAGCAGGTGGAGCAGTTGGGTGATGCCGTTGTCGTTGGTCGGTGACGGCGTGAGCGGGATGCGCTGCCCGTCGGTGGGCAGGTCTTGATGTGCGGCTGACCGTCCAACGAGCCCCGGCTGTGTGAGAAGAGTCGGTCTCTGGCTCACAGCGGCCGGGGCTCGAAAGTAGAGCGCCTCGAAATGGTCAGCAGGTGCCGGATGCGGGAGCCGCCGAGCACCCGCTAGCCGACACTGATAACCGGTCCTTCGTGGTCCGGCAGGGACATAACCTTGGCCGTAAGACCCTTCGGGGCGCGGACATTGAGCCAAGTGTAGGGCGCCGGGGGGGCGTTGACGCGGGCATGGTCGCTGAACGTGGCCCTGACGTGAAAGGGAATAGCGGTCAGGTTGAGTTCGACGACCGACGCGCTCTTCACGGCAGCCTGCGGATTCTTGGGGTCGTACAAGTCGACACCCCAGGAATAGGGCCAGAAGAGGTTGGCCGCGGTCCCGACGGTCACGAAGTCACCCGTCATGGGGTAATACCGTGAATCGTCAGCATGCGCTGGTGCGCTTGCCGTGAGGCTACAGGCCACAGCGGCCATTGCGGCAGACGCGCTGACCCCCACACGTTTCATGATCCTTTTCATTGCCCCTCCGATCAGACTGTAAATGCTTCACCACGAGATGTGATGTAAGACATGTATATAGTCCGCAGGATGGCGAGGCGTAAGCAATCGCGTACTCAACCCGTGCATAATTGGACCCTACAAGCTGTTGTGAGCGGCCTTGAGTTGGCGTCAGTGCGAGGGGGCGGCCGCGTTCCAGGGAGAAATCGGTCGACGATTCGGGCTGCCTTTTCCTCTGTAGCTGTGGTCTCCCGTAGAGAGAAGGCCACGTTCGAGGGTTCCCGGAATGGTCACTATCGGTGCGGTGCACGAGGGAGGCTGCCGGGCCCGCTCGGTTCAGGAATGGTGATCAAGGGATGGGAGCAAGGCCTCAGCGGCAAGCATGTGGGGGACTGTGTTCTGCTGAACATACCGGCGGAACGCTGCCCTGGCCTTCGTCATCGACATCCTGGGCGCTCTGTAATGAGCAACGACCCACGACGTTAGCTGCCTTGATGCGGCCGCGGCCGACATGATGTGCGGCTGCGGCGGCTCACCGCGCGCTCGCCGCCTCGGTGAACCGGTTCGTTCTCGGCCAGATCCTTCACGATGAGCCCGCCTCTCACAGGCGCCACCCGGGCCAGGTCTTCTATGCCTGCAGTCGGGTGCAGCGGAGCGGCAGGCAACTGCCTCACCACGCCCTGGACACCATGTGTCGCGCTGGGCGTGAGCCGCCCGACACGGGGCCCTCAGCCTGCTGACTCCAAGGGGCGTCTGTGGTGTCGATCCCTCGTTTGTCACCACAGAGCCTCGGCGCCCGACCGGGCAAAAGGCGGACTACCGCCGATCCGGCCGGGCGCGCCACCGCCGCCCAAAATTGCGAGGTGCAGGCAGGGGTGCCTTTGGCTTGCATCCGCCTTGTGTGCTCATCGGCATCAGCCACCACCCGGTGCTGGCAGCAAGGGCTCCGCGGCTATCCACGGCGGGGACCTGGCCATTGTCCCGAGCGCCCCGACCGCTACCGTGACGCACTCGGCTCCGACGAGCCCGCCTCTCGCACTGCCGCATCGCTCGGGGCCAGGCCGGCCCCGTCAGCCTCGTCCCTGCGTCCGGCGGCGGAAGCCCGCTCCACCATTCCTTCCTTTTGGCGCCCGCCCCGCTCTGACGTGAGTCAGGCTCCGGCCGTCCGCCCTCACCCCAGACGGTCGGTCGACGCGTCGGACCACGGCCTTCTGTGCCCCTGTCGTCGATGACGGAAGGCAAAGGCATCAACGTCAACTGAACAAAAATCAGAACTTCTTCAATATTTGGGCAAGTTCGCTGCGTTTTGTGATGCCCAGCTTTTGGTAGATGTGTTGCAGATGGTTGTCGATGGTGCGGGCTGATACCTGCAAGGCTTCCGCTATGTCCTTGCTGGCTGTGCCATTGGCGGCCAGTAGAGCGATTTCGCGCTCGCGGGGGGTGAGCGGTACGGAAGTCTGTGTTGTGGCGAGCAGGGGCGTTCGTGCTTCTTCGCAATGCTGTAGTGACAGGTACGCCTGATGTTCTGCTGCGG
>NZ_JBHWVI010000241.1:0-12732 GCF_042737005.1 Streptomyces sp. NPDC060027 | reverse complement strand
GTGTACCGGAACACGGCCCGCTCTTTGCTTTCTGGCGGTATCGATGGAATCGCATCGTGGATACGATGCGATGGGTATGGCGCATCCACCTGGCAGCACCTTCATCGGGGAGGCGGGGGCCATGCAAACCGTGAGCCGTACCGGACTGGTGACCGCAGGCTTGGGCCTGGGAGCGGTCGGCGGGTTCGTCGGCAGCCTGCTCAGGGAGCGGAGCCATCTGACAGCCGCCCGTGACGCCGCGGGCGAAGGAAGCGAGGAACATCCTTCATGGGGCGTCGGCTCGTACCGCTCACGCTGGACAACCTTCCGGACCTTCCCAAGCGCTGTCGTACGTGTGTCTTCTGGGAACTGGATCCCGTCAGCAGTGAAGCCGCGGTAAAGGCAGGCACACCCGCGCTGGAGAAGGAAGCCTGGATCTCCTCGGTTCTGCTGGACTGGGGATCCTGCGGCCGGGTCGTCTATGTGGACGACGTACCGGTGGGCTTCGTGCTCTACGCGCCGCCGGCCTATGTCCCCCGCTCCACCGCCTTCCCCACAAGCCCGGTGTCGCCGGACGCTGTTCAGTTGATGACCTCGTTCATCATGCCGGGCTATCAGGGTCAGGGGCTCGGACGGGTGATGGTCCAGACGGTCGCCAAGGATCTGCTCCGCCGCGGATTCAAGGCGATCGAGGCTTTCGGGGACGCGCGCTGGAAGGAACCCGCCTGTGTGCTCCCTGCCGACCATCTGCTCGCGGTGGGCTTCAAGACCGTGCGGCCTCACCCCACGTACCCGCGCCTGAGGCTGGAACTCCGGACGACGCTCTCCTGGAAGGAAGACGTGGAGATGGCGCTGGACCGCCTTCTGGGAGCGGTACAGAAGGAGCCGGCGCTTCGTCCTCTGTGACGGTCGGCGGATCGCACCCGTGATCTGCGATCGACGTTCCCTCCGCCAAAGCGAATGGGCCAGCCCGGTTGGGCTGGCCCATTCGTGTTTCACGTGAAACACACGCCGCGCGTGCGGCGGACATCGACTACTTGGCGATGAAGTCCTCGAGGTCGCGCACGATCGCGGCCTTCGGCTTCGCACCGACGATGGTCTTCGCGACCTCGCCACCCTGGTAGACGTTCAGGGTCGGGATCGACATCACGCCGTACTTGGCGGCCGTGCCCGGGTTCTCGTCGATGTTGAGCTTGACGATCTCGATCTGGTCGCCGTACTCCGCGGCGATCGCCTCGAGGGACGGAGCGATCTGGCGGCAGGGACCGCACCAGGCGGCCCAGAAGTCCACCAGGACGGGCTTGTCGCTCTTGAGGACGTCCTGCTCGAAGGAGTCGTCGGTCACGTTCTTCAGGGTGCCGGCCACAGCGGGCTCCTTAACTTGTTGGTGCGGTGGGGCGGACGGGGGATCAGACGGTGGCGGCCGCGGCGGCGGTCTCGCTGTCCGCGAGGGAGGCGAGGTAGCGCTCGGCGTCGAGGGCGGCGGAGCAGCCGGTACCGGCAGCTGTGATCGCCTGACGGTAGGTGTGGTCGACCACGTCACCGGCGCCGAAGACACCAGTGAGGTTCGTGCGGGTAGAAGGCGCGGCGACCTTCAGGTAGCCCTCTCCGTCCAGGTCGAGCTGGCCCTTGAAGAGCTCGGTACGCGGGTCGTGGCCGATCGCGATGAACAGACCGGTCACCGGCAGCTCCGAGGTCTCGCCGGTCTTGAGGTTGCGCAGCGTCAGGCCGGCCAGCTTCGGGTCGCCCTTGATCTCGGCGACCTCGCTGTCCCAGACGAACTTGATCTTCGGGTCGGCGAAGGCACGCTCTTGCATGGCCTTGGAGGCGCGGAGGCTGTCCCTGCGGTGGACGATCGTGACGGACTTGGCGAAGCGCGAGAGGAAGGTGGCCTCCTCCATCGCGGTGTCGCCACCGCCGATGACGGCGATGTCGTGGTCCTTGAAGAAGAAGCCGTCACACGTCGCGCACCAGGAGACGCCACGCCCGGAGAGCGTGTCCTCGTTGGGCAGCCCGAGCTTGCGGTGCTGCGAGCCCGTGGTGACGATCACGGCCTTGGCGCGGTGGACGGTGCCCGCCGTGTCCGTGACGGTCTTGATCTCGCCCGTCAGGTCGACGGCGACGACATCGTCCGGAACCAGCTCGGCACCGAAGCGCTCGGCCTGGGCGCGCATGTTGTCCATGAGCTCGGGGCCCATGACGCCGTCCTGGAAGCCGGGGAAGTTCTCCACCTCGGTGGTGTTCATCAGCGCACCGCCTGCGGTGACGGCGCCTTCGAAGACCAGCGGCTTCAGCGACGCGCGCGCGGTGTAGAGCGCCGCCGTGTAGCCGGCGGGCCCAGACCCGATGATGATCACGTTACGGACGTCGCTCACGGCTTGATTCCTCGTCTCTGGAGACTGCTACGTACCGGTGGGAGCCTCTCTCAGTACTCTCACCCCACCCAACGGATCCTAAGGGGCTTCAATTCCCGCTGTGTCAGGGCACACGGAGACCGGGTGTTGGACAGAGACGCCCTGGGGCGCCTGGGCAGGACACCATCGGGCGTCGAAGCGTCAGGGCACGCGATCGAGAGGGCCGGGATCGCACCCGCCGAGGTGCTCAGCATCCTGAGGCCGACGCGTTCAGGACCGCGCGTACGACCGCGTCAGAAGGAGCTTGCCGGGGGGCGAGGAGGCCTGCTTCGCACAGGCCGATTCGACGATGTAGGCGGTGACCTTCGTGTTGTCCGCGTCATTGGACAGCACGAGGAGGTAGACGCCGGTCCCCTGGTACGTGCCCTTCTTGGCGGCGAGGAGCGTTCCCTCGTCTCCGGTCCCCTGCGCGACACACTCGGGAACGGGGGGTGTCGGGGAGACCAAGGTGTTGACCCCGCCCGAGTCGGTTCCAGTGCCGTGGGATTCGACACCCCAGGGCTTCGCGCTACCGGACTGCTCGCCCGACTTCTTGGTCTTCGTGAGAAGACCCGAGACCTCGCTCTGCAGTGTCTTCTCGGAGAAGGTGCTCACTGCCCCGGACTCCTGCCGCGTTGCCGTCTGAGGGCTCTTGTCGGAGCTGTCGCCGCCGAACGGCTGGAAGAGGATCGCGCCCACCCCCAGGGCGGCGGCCGCGAAGGCGGTCGTGAGGAGAACTGTCCTGCGGCGCCCACGGCGTGCTCGGTGAGGACGACCCGGTCCGCCGGCTGCACGAGGATGCCCCGCCGGGCGATCGGCAGCTGACGTTTCACGTGAAACATGAGCGCGGTCGTCGTCAGCACCGGATGTCTCATCGGGCGCTGTGGCACTCAGCAAGGCCTCGGCGGCCAATGCGGCATCGATGCGTCCGGCCACATCGTCGGGCATGCGAGGCGGACCCGGCAGGGAGCCGAGCAGGCTGCGGATCTCCTCCAGGGAGTCGTGGACGTCGGCGCAGAGTTCGCACGTATCGAGGTGCCGACGTACATCCTCGGTGCGGGATGGCGAGAGCAGACCTTCGGTGAGGTCGGAGATCTCCGCGACGTCCGGGTGCCTGGCCTTGTCCGTCGTGGATGTCACGCTCGCCCACCTCCGCCCTTCACAGCAGCTGAATCGCTTGGCCCTGCGTCACGGGATCCCGCCTCGCGCGGCCCCGCTGCGGGTGGGACGGATGTCCCCTGCGTCCGGTTCCGTCCGCCACCCGACTTCTTCCCCTCGTCGTCACCCGAGTTCTCCGTGCGGAGATGAGTGAGAAGGGGAAGGAGTCTGGCTCTGCCGCGTGCACAGCGGCTCTTCACCGTGCCGGTAGGCACATCGAGGATGCGGGCCGCCTCGGCCACGGGGTAGGCCTGCATGTCCACCAGGACGAGGGCGGCGCGCTGGTCGGCCGGGAGTGTGCCCAGAGCGTCGATGAGCTCCCGGTGGAGGTCATTGCGCTCAGCCGGAGCGGAGGCTGACTCGTGCGGTTCGAGGAGCTGTTCCAGGCGCTGGGTGTCATCGATGGGCGACGTCCTTCTGGAGGCCGCCTTGCGGGCGCGGTCCAGGCAGGCGTTCACCGTGATGCGGTGCAGCCAGGTCGTGACGGCCGACTGGCCCCGGAAGGTGTGGGCGGCCCGATAGGCCGATACAAGTGCGTCCTGGACCGCGTCAGCGGCCTCCTCGCGGTCTCCCAGCGTGCGCAGGGCCACGGCCCACAGGCGGTCGCGGTGACGCCGTACGAGCTCACCGAAGGCCTCGGGGTCGCCCTCGACGTGACGGGCGAGGAGAGTCAGGTCGCTCGCCGTGCCGTCTGTGGTCTCGTCCAACCGTGATCCCCTCCCACCAACCCTCTCTGAGGGTAGTGGCTGGAGCCATCGAACGCGCCAAAACGGTCAGGAGGATGATCCTGACGGCCTCACGATGATGGCGAGCGTGGTGTCCCGGGAAGTGTGGAGACGCAGAGGAGCGAGGAAGTGATACGGAGCAGGCTTTTGCATGTGCCGGCTGTCCGTGGCTCGAGGAAGAGCGATGCATGCACCAGGACAGACGGTGGGGTCACCTCCGTGAGGTGACCCCACCGCGATCCGATCCTAGGAGCCGAGCACCCTTACTTCCGAAATGCCACCCCTGTAGCCGTTGGGGCCATCGGGCGGAAGGCTGGTGACATGGATGACGATGAACCGCGTCCTGATGGGTTCATCAAGATTCTTCGTCAGGCTCTTTCCGGCTTGGCTCAGCGGGGTGATCCGCTGCGGGTAGTCCCCGAGAGATGCCGAACCGGATCCATTCTTCGAGGCAGCAAGAATTTCCACGGTCTGGCCGCTGCGATACAGGTCGATCTCCAGGCCGGTCACCGATTGGACCGCGCCGAGGTCCACGATGATGCCGCTTCCCTGTTTGCGGTTGGGGAGATTGCCGAAGTTCGGATACCCCTTGTACTGCGGGGTGACCCAAGCGGTGCCAGGCTTCCCGTCGACGGCGAGGGAGACCTCGTCCTCCTGTATGCCGGTACCGCTGGGCGCGAACTCGGATGCGGATCGGATCTTGATCGGCTTGGCGGGCTTGGCCTTGTCGCCGGTCTTGTCGTTGCCGTCCGTCGTCTGGGTCTTCTCGGTGTCGTCGGACTTGCCGTGATCCATCAGCGCGTCCGCGAGCTGCCAACTGCCCAAACCCAGAGCGGCGATGAGGAGTGCCGAGACGGCCCACTTCAGCGCCTTGCCGGTACGGCTCTGCAGCGGCGCCGGCGGAGCCGACGCGGGCTGGGCGACACCTGGACGGGCCGACTGGCGGCCGTACGTGCCCTGCTGGTACGTCGTGCGCTGGTACTCGGGCGGTGCGGTGAACGCGGGCTCCGGCGGGCGGATGCGCGGCATCTCGCTGATCGCCTTCACGAGCTCCTCCGGCGTGGTGCACGGGGACTCGTGGCGGGAGGCGGTCGCGCCGTCGTTGGCGAGCGCGCGCATGGCGAGCTCCGACAGACCTCGGTGGACACCGGCCCGCACTTGGTCCGGCGCGATGAGCCCGACGCCCTTGGGCAGTCCTGACAGCCCATAGGCATCGTTCTCGTACGGCCAGCGCTGGGTCAAGGAGGCGTACAGGAGTGCCCCGATCCCCTCCGTGTCGGAGCGCTGCGGGGTGTCGGAACTGATGCCGCGGAGGGCCGCGTTCACGGCGAGCCCGCGGATGCGCCACTGGCCGGACGACGTGCGGAGCACGGCGCCGGGGGTCAGCTTCAGATGTGCGAGGCCCTCGCGGTGTGCGGCGGCCATCGCCTGGGAGACCTGACTGACCATCTGGTAGGCCTCGTGCACCTCCAGGGGGCCGGCGGCAAGGAGCGCGGTGAGCTCCGTGGCGTCCGGCAGCCACTCGTGCACCACATAGACGAGGTCGTTCTCCTCGACCGCGTCCAGGACCTGGACGAACCGGGGATCACCCAGCAGGGCGGAGGAACGGGCCGCCGCCAGTACTGAGCGGGCCCGCGGATGATCGGCGGGCAGCAGGTGCACACCGACGGCACGACGAAGCTTCTCGTCCATCGCGCGCCAACTGCTGAAACCGTCCAGACGGGTGACGCACTCTTCGAGGCGGTATCGCCTGGCGAGTTTGTGACCACTGTGCAGTTCGGGCGGTGAGGCCTTTCCGGGACTCTCGGTCCCGCCGCTCCCCTGTGCCTCTTCGCTGTCCGTTTCCCGCTCCCGGTTTTGGGCCACCCCGTCGGACGTGGTTTGGTCCGCCTTGGCGGTCAGCGGTTCGTCACCGCTGTTGTCTGCCACGTCGACGGCAGCCGTGCTCCGTTCCGCCACCGTCGTCCCTGCCTCCCCATCCGTTGCGCGCTGTCCGACGCAGAAACCAATTGTGCCCACAGTCCGGCGCTATGCACGACACACGGCGACGGACGATGGTTGTGCACGTACCCCCGCCTCAGCGCCCCAGGCGCCCGCGGACCATTCCGACCATTGAGTTGAGTTCTTCGATGCGCATCTTGCGCGCCGCGACGTAGAAGACACCGAGCAGGGCGATCGATCCGACGACGAGCGCCGCGATCGAACCGAACACCCCGTGCCCGAGGGCCTGGGTGATCGCAAATCCTACGGCGCCGCCCACCAAGGCGCCCGGGATGGACGCCAGGCACAGTCGCGCGTACGTACGCATCACGCGGGCGCCGTCCAGGTCGCCGCCCAGCCGCCTGCGCAGCCGCTGCCAGGCCACTCCGACGCCCACGGCGTAGGCCAGTCCGTACGCGCCGGCCATGCCGACGACCGCCCACTGCGCGGGCAGCACCACGTAACAGACGGCCGACGCCGCCGCGTTGACGGCGGCCACGATGACCGTGTTGTAGAAGGGGGTGCGGGTGTCCTCGTAGGCGTAGAAGCCACGCAGGACCACGTACTGCACCGAGAAGGGGATCAAGCCGAGCGCGAAGGCCATGAGGACATAGCCCTGTGACTCGGCGGCCTGGAGGCCGCTGGAGCCGAAGAGCAGGGTGCACATGGGGATGCCGAGCGCGACGAACATGAAGGCGACCGGGACGATCGCCACCGCCGAGGTCCGCAGACCCTGCGAGATGTCGTCACGGACGGCGCCCGGGTCACCGTCGTGGGCCGCTCGCGAGATCCGCGGAAGCATGGCCGCCATGACGGAGACCGTGATGATCGCCTGCGGCATGCCCCAGATCAGCTGGGCGTTGGAGTAGGCCAGGATGCCCGCTCCGCTCTTGCCCGACGCCTTTTGCGCGGCGGTCGCCAACTGTGTGACGACGAGGACGCCCGCCTGGTTGGCGAGGACGAAGAGCACGGTCCACTTGGCGAGCTGGATGGCCTTGCCGAGGCCGTGGCCCCTCCAGTCGAAGCGCGGACGGAACCGGAAGCCTGTCTCGCGCAGGTACGGAACCATCGCCACGGCCTGCACGACCAGGCCGAGCAGGGTGCCGATGCCCAGCAGGCGGAGGCCGTCCGGCGGGATGTTGTTCACCGACATGCCGGAGTGCCGGGCGGTCCCGTAGACCCAGAGGAACAGGCCGAACGTGGCGATCATGACGATGTTGTTCAGGACCGGAGTCCACATCATCGCGCCGAATTTCCCGCGGGCGTTGAGGATCTGGCCCATGACCACGTGCACGCCCATGAAGAAGATCGTGGGCAGGCAGTAACGGGCGAAGGTGACGGCCACGTTGTTGGCCGCCGGCTCGCTCGCGATGGCGTCCGACATCAGCTGGATCAGCAGCGGTGCGATGAAGACTGCGGCGGTGACGATCACAGCGAGGGCGACCATGACCAGCGTCAGCAGGCGGTTGGCGTACGCCTCACCACCGTCGTCGTCCTCCTTCATGGACCGCACCAACTGGGGTACGAAGACCGAGTTGAGTCCGCCGCCGACGGTCAGGATGTAGATCATCGTCGGCAGGGTGTACGCGACGGTCCAGGCGTCACCGAGCGTCGCCGCGCCCAGAGCGGCCGTGATGATCATGGTGCGTACGAAGCCGGTGAGCCGGGACACCAGCGTGCCCGCCGCCATCACGGCGCTCGACTTCAACAAGCCGGAGGCACGGCCGCCGGACTTCGCCGGAGCGGCCGCGGGTGCTGATGCCGGAGCCTGAGCGGCGGCCGGAGCCGGCTCAGGCGCCGGTGCCGGAACCGCGGGGGAGGCATAGGCGTGACGGACGCCGCCCTGCTGCTGGTCGCGGAAGAGGTGAGCGAAGGCGTCTGGCTCATGCTGCTCCTCGCCGGCCTGGGTGACCAGGTCGTCCACCCCTACGTACTGGGTGGTCCGGGCGTCGTCGCCGTATGGCAGGTGCCGCGTCGGCCCGGCCGGCTCCGGAGGGGGCGTCTGGGCCCACACCCGCGGGTCGGGGGCGTACTGCGGCGTGGGCGGCTGGGCGTAGAGCGGCTGCTGGGGCGCGTACGTTCCGGGCGCCGGCGGAGGGTGCGCGGCACGGTCGTAGAGCGCCTCCGCCACGGGATCCTGGGCCGAGAGGTCCTGTGCCCGGTAAGGATCCTGGGTGTAGGCGTCCTGGAGGTACATGTCCGCGGGAGCCCCCGGCGGCATCTGGCCGGGCTCCGGCGTGCCCTCGGGGTAGCCGGAGCGGCCCGCGTCCTGGTCCGGGTAGTCCTCGGGGTAGCCCGAGGATCCCGCGCCCTGGCCGCGGTCACCGTCGTACGGCGCGTTCATGGTTACCCCACCTCATCGTCCCCGGGCCCACCGGCCACGACATCGCTCAACGGTCCACTCTCTCACCCGTGCCGGACGGGTCGGCGCTTTCCGATGCGGTGTCCGGTGTCGGGTCACTCGGCTGCTCCGGGTCGTCTGCCCCGGACTCCGAGCCGGAAGCCCGTTCGGGACCGGCCTCGGAGTCTTCAGTGTGCTCAGTGTCCACGGTGCCGCCCGTGTCCTTGCGCACACCCCCCGCCTCGGGACCGTCCTCCGGGTCTCCCTCAACCTGCTGGGCCGCTGCCCGCTTACGCTGCGTGTACATCCGGAAACCGGCGAGTACGAGAAGCAGGACACCGCCGCCGATCACGAGCATCACCGTGGAGGTGATCTCGGTGACCTTCACCTCGAAGGAGACCGCATCGCCGTACGGCTGCCCGTCCTCCGTGTAGAGCTGGGCGGTGACCTTGACCGGACCGTTGGCCTTGGTGGAGGTCGTAAACTTCACCGACTGACTGTGCTCGCCCGCGACCTGGATCTGCTCGGCGTACGGACCATTGCCGATCTTGAGGCGGGTGGGCTGCCCCGACGTGAGGCGCAGCACCAGATGGTCGACGCCCTGCACGAGGTTGTTCTGGACGGTCACGGGGATCGTGGCGCTGCGCCCCGAGAGCTTCGCGTCCGATTTCTTGATGAGATGCACCAGGCCCATGAGCCCGTCGAGGTAATGGTCCACACCCGTGCGGAAGGCCTCCGCCTCCGTCGGGCGACCACGCCAGGACACGGACATCCCCCGGTCTATGGCCCGGCCGAACGGCGTGACCACACGGGACTCGTCGGTGAGGATCAACCGGAACTTGTCGAGCTTGCTCTGCGTCTGCTGGATCCGGACGAAGGCTTTGCTCGGCAGTTCCCGGTGGCGCAGTGCCGACGGGTACGAGGACGTGGGCGGCACCTTGGTGGTGGCTCCGGGGTCCGGCTTGGCCTTCGCGGCCTCGGCCAACCCCTGGGACTCCGTCCAGGTCCCCTGCTGGAGCACCCGCAGCGCCTCGGCCATGGACTGCGCCTGACTCGCGGTGGGCATCCGCTGCGGGGCGACGACGATGCTGCGTTCGTCGCCCGACTGCTGCAGGTTGATCATCAGGCTCTGGGCCAGGAACTTCTGGACGGCGAGCGTGGAGTTCTCGGCCTTCAGCATGTCGCCCTGGAACGCGGTGGAGAGCCGCTCGTCCGCGACCACCGCCGTCGTCCCGCCGCCGATGGGGCGTGCGGCGCTCGGCGTGTACGACAGGCCGCCCGTCTCCCGGAGGCTGTCGCTGCGGGCGATCACCTTGTCCGCGCCGGCCGAGGTGGCCACCTTGACGATCGACGGGTCCACGGCTCCGTCCACGGGCCAGGCGAAGTCCGTGCTCGGCTTCACGTGGACGATCGTGTCCACCGTGTCGGCGGCCACATCGGTGGCGTCCTTGAGGTGACTCAGGGAACCGGTGACGTCCTTGCCGTGGTGGGCGAGCGACGCGAGGTCGGGGTCGGCGAAGGGGAGCGCGACGACGTTCTGGTTCTGGACCGCCTTCTCCAGCTTGTTCAGCCAGGCGTTGGCCACCGCCCGGTTCTGCCCGGCGACGGTCGTGCCGTCCTCCTGCTGGATCCGGTACCCGCCGCCCATGGCGTCGACGGAGGCCAGCAGGTCCGGGTCGAGGACCCAGGTGACATCGAGTCCGCTGCCGAGCGACAGGAGCTGGTCCAGGCGCCCGCCCGGGGCGATCTCCGCGGCCAGGTCGTCGTTCTTGAAGACGGGCGTCTGCTGCTCGTCGGAACCGGTCTCCGCCGTGAGGTGGACGGTGGACATGAGCGGCCAGAGGTACGTCGTCCTGGTCTTCGTGTCAGCAGCGTCGGGCTGCCAGGGCAGGAAGGTCCGCTCGATGCCCAGGACCTGGTCCCACTGCTGGGCGGTGGTCCGGCCCGTGAGTGAGACCCCGAGCTGGTAGACCCCGTCGGCTCCGAGGTCGAGCTCCTTGGCGGGCACCGAGATGCTGAAGTGTTGCGAGCTCCCGGAGGCGAGCTTGGTGACCTTCGCGACGTACTTGCCCCCGACCTCCGCCGCGTCGAGGCCCGGCTGGAAACTGGTTCGCTTCGCGACGGTGTCGATGGCGGAGCGGGTGTTCAGGGACGGTCCCACGCGGATGCCCACGTGGGCATCCGTGACGGTCTGCCTGCTCTTGTTGGTGACCGAGCCGGAGACCGTGATCGTGTCGCCCTCAGTGGGGGTGCTGGGGCTCAGCGAGTCGAGGCTGATGTCGACCGTGCCGGAACCCGCGGCATCGGCCACAGAGGCCCGCTCAGCGGCTTGAGAGGGGGTGCCCAAGGGCAGCTGGAGCAGCCCGGCCAGCAGCGGCGCCCCGGCCAGCAGTGCACCGCTGCGCCGGAGCCACCGGCGGGCAGGTGAGGGACTCGTCCCTTGGAAGTCTGCCGCCTCGGCCACGCGCTCGCCCGTCCTCGTCGTCGTCAGTGGTCGTCGGAATGTGCGTCCACGCATGGTAACGATGTGCGCTGAGCGGAAGTGCCGCGGAGTGGTCCACAAGATCGGGGGACAGCTCCGACTGTCCTGTATGTGCGCGTATTGAGGCGGCGAGGAGAGAAGGAGCACGAATATGAGATTTATCGGGGCGCCCCCGGGGGCCTCGGCCACGTACCCTTTTCTGTTGTGCCGAACGCCAATGAAGACAATTCCAGTGCCCTGAGCCAGGTGCAGCGCCGCGCGGTGAGTGAACTGCTGCGGGTCTCTCCTGTCGCCGACGAGCTCGCCCGCCGTTTCCAGGAGGCGGGATTCTCGCTCGCCCTGGTCGGCGGCTCGGTCCGGGACGCGCTCCTCGGCCGGCTCGGCAACGACCTGGACTTCACGACGGACGCCCGACCCGAGGACGTGCTGAAGATCGTCCGGCCCTGGGCCGACGCGGTGTGGGAGGTCGGGATCGCCTTCGGCACGGTGGGTGCGCAGAAGGACGCCCGTGTGGGCGATGTGGAGCAGTCGTTCCAGATCGAGATCACGACGTACCGCTCCGAGGCGTACGACCGGACCTCGCGCAAGCCGGAGGTGTCGTACGGCGACTCCATCGAGGAAGACCTCGTGCGTCGTGACTTCACGGTGAACGCGATGGCGGTCGCGCTGCCGGAGAAGGAGTTCATCGACCCGCACGGCGGTCTGGACGACCTGTCCGCTCGCGTCCTGCGCACCCCGGGCACCCCGGAGGCGTCGTTCTCCGACGATCCGCTGCGGATGATGCGGGCCGCGCGGTTCGCCGCGCAGCTCGACTTCGAGGTGGCACCCGAGGTTGTCGCCGCCATGACGGACATGGCCGGGCGTATCGAGATCGTCTCGGCGGAGCGCGTACGGGACGAGCTGAACAAGCTGATCCAGTCCGCCCACCCTCGCAAGGGGCTCACGCTGCTCGTCGACACCGGGCTCGCCGACCATGTGCTCCCCGAGCTCCCCGCGCTGCGGCTGGAGAGCGACGAGCACCACCGACACAAGGACGTCTACGAACACACGCTGATCGTTCTGGAACAGGCCATGGCTCTGGAGGAGAACGGGCCCGATCTGACCCTCCGGCTCGCCGCGCTGCTCCACGACATCGGAAAGCCGCGGACGCGTCGCTTCGAGGAGGACGGGCGGGTCTCGTTCCACCACCACGAGATGGTGGGCGCCAAGATGACCAAGAAGCGGATGACGGCGCTCAAATACTCGAACGATCTCGTGAAGGACGTCTCACGTCTGGTCGAACTCCACCTGCGTTTCCACGGGTACGGCACCGGTGAGTGGACGGACTCCGCCGTTCGCCGCTACGTCCGGGACGCGGGCCCGCTTCTCGACCGCCTTCACAAGCTGACCCGCTCCGACTGCACCACACGCAACAAGCGCAAGGCGACCGCGCTCTCCCGTGCCTACGACGGCCTGGAGGATCGCATCGCCCAGCTCAAGGAGCAGGAAGAACTCGACGCGATCCGTCCCGACCTCGACGGCAACGAGATCATGGGCGTCCTGGGTATCGGCCCGGGCCCCGCGATCGGTCAGGCGTACAAGTTCCTGCTGGAGCTTCGACTGGAGAACGGCCCGATGGAGCATGACGCCGCGGTGGCGGCGCTCAAGGAGTGGTGGGCCGAACAAGGCTGAGGG
>NZ_JBHWVI010000240.1:0-12910 GCF_042737005.1 Streptomyces sp. NPDC060027 | reverse complement strand
GACCCGCTCCACGGCGCGGGGCCGGGATTCCACCGGCCCCGCGCCGTCGTGTGTCGGCCACGTTTCGGGCTTCCCGTTCCTTTTGCCAAGGGTTAACTCCCACCCCTTGACGGCCGCCTGACGGCGTTCTCAATATGTTCCTCATCACGCAACCCATCGTGCATTGCGCAACAGCAGAGGAGCTTGTCGTGCCCCACGAGGTCCGTGCCGTAGTCGCCGTCAAAAAGGGTGCGCCCGTCGAGGTGCAGACGATCCTCGTTCCCGACCCGGGCCCCGGTGAGGTGCTCGTCGACGTCCAGGCCTGCGGGGTCTGCCACACGGATCTGCACTACCGGGAAGGCGCGATCAACGACCAGTTCCCCTTCCTGCTGGGCCATGAGGCGGCCGGTACCGTCGCGGCGGTCGGCGACGGCGTCACCGACCTGGTCCCCGGCGACTACGTGGTCCTCGCCTGGCGCGCCCCCTGCGGCACCTGCCGCTCCTGTCGCCGCGGCCGGCCCTGGTACTGCTTCGACTCGCGCAACGCCGCACAGCCGATGACCCTCCTCGACGGCACCCCCTTGAGCAACGCCCTCGGCATCGGCGCCTTCGCCGAGAAGACCCTGGTCGCGGCCGGGCAGGCGGTGAAGATCGACCCTGCGGCGCGGCCGGAGGCCGCGGGGCTGATCGGCTGCGGCGTGATGGCCGGATACGGCGCCGCGGTCAACACCGGCAACGTCGGGCGCGGCGACACCGTCGCCGTCATCGGCTGCGGCGGCGTGGGCAACGCGGCCATCGCGGGCGCCTGTCTGAACGGCGCGATGAAGGTCATCGCCGTCGACATCGACGACAAGAAGCTCGACCTGGCGGAGCGGTTCGGCGCCACACACACCGTCAACTCGCGGGGAACTGACCCGGTCGAAGCAGTCCGCGCGCTGACCGACGGCTTCGGAGTCGACATCGCCATCGACGCGGTGGGCCGACCGGAGACGTACAAGCAGGCCTTCTACATGCGCGACCACGCGGGTGTCCTCGTCCAGGTCGGCGTGCCCGACCCCGAGATGCGGATCGACCTCCCGCTGATCGACCTGTTCTCGCGCGGTGGCGCCCTGAAGTCCTCCTGGTACGGCGACTGTCTGCCGAGCCGCGACTTCCCGTTCCTCATCGACCAGTACCTGTACGGGCTGCTGGACCTCAACGCCTTCGTCAGCGAGACGATCTCCCTCGATCAGGTCGAGGAGGCGTTCACGAAGATGCACCGGGGCGAGGTGCTCCGGTCGGTCGTGGTCCTGTGAGCACCCCGGGCGCCCTACGGGCCGAGCGCGTCGTCGCATCCGGCGCGTTCGGCACGACCGGCCGTACACACGCGGACGGCCCGGCCGGCGAGACCGCCGTCCGCGACCGGCTCCTCCTCCCCGGCAACACGGTCGTCCCCAGCGGACACGGTTCGGACCGCACGGTCACCGCCCAGCGGCCCGGCGTCCCGGCCACCTGAGCGCGTTCACTCCCCCACCCCGGCAAGGAGGGGCATGTCCAGCACGCCCGCAACCCGTCCCCGTGTGGTCGTCATCGGCGCCGGCATCGTCGGCTGTTCCCTCGCCGACGAGCTGACCGCCCGCGGCTGGACCGACGTCACCGTTCTCGAACAGGGTCCGCTGCCCGCCCCGGGCGGCTCCACCTCGCACGCACCGGGCCTGGTCTTCCAGACGAGTCCCTCCAAGACACTGACCGCGTTCGCCCGCTACACGGTCGAGAAGTTCTCCTCCCTCACCGTGGACGGCGTCTCCTGCTTCGACCAGGTCGGCGGGCTGGAGCTCGCGACCACCTCCGAACGCCTCGCCGAGCTGCACCGCAGGGCCGGATACGCGGCCTCCTGGGGGGTCCGCGGCGAGATCGTCGGTACCGACCGGTGCAAGGAACTCTGGCCGCTCCTCGACCGTTCGGCCGTCCTCGGCGGCTTCCACACCCCGGACGACGGGCTGGCCCGCGCCCTGCTCGCGGCCCGGGCCCAGATGGAACGCGCGACCGGGCGGGGCGCCCGTTTCCTCGACCGCCACACGGTCACCGGCATCGAGAAGGCGGACGGCAGGGTCACCGGCGTCGTCACCGACCGGGGCTCGTTCCCCGCCGATCACGTGGTCTCCGCCGCCGGCTTCTGGGGTCCCGTCATCGGGCGCATGGCCGGAGTCGACGTACCCCTGCAACCGCTCGCACATCAATACGCGAGGACGCGGCCGCTCCCCGAACTCGCCGGGGCGACGTCCGAAGCCTCGAAGCCCATCCTCCGCTTCCAGGACCGCGACCTCTACTTCCGCGAGCACCACGACCGCATCGGCATCGGCAGCTACGCCCACCGGCCCCTGCCGGTCGACCCGTTCGGGGTCCTCCCCTACGACGAGGCGCGCGCGAACGACATGGCGATGCCGTCGTCGTATCCCTTCACCGAAGAGGACTGGGCGCCGAGCTGGGACGACTGCCGCCGGCTGCTGCCCGCCCTGCGCGACACGGAGATCGAGGAGGGCTTCAACGGCGTCTTCTCCTTCACCCCGGACGGCATGCCGCTGCTCGGGGAGTCCCTGCAGCTCCGCGGCTTCTGGCTGGCCGAGGCCGTCTGGGTCACCCACTCCGCCGGGGTGGCGAAGGCGGTCGCCGAGTGGATGGTCGACGGGCGGGCCTCCATCGACCTGCACGAATGCGACCTCGCCCGCTTCGAGGACGCGCAGCGTTCACCGTCGTACGTCCGTGAGCGCGGCTCGCAGCAGTTCGTCGAGGTCTACGACATCCTGCACCCCCTCCAGCCGATGGAGCGGCCGCGCCCCCTGCGCGTCAGCCCCTTCCACGCCCGGCAGGAACAACTCGGCGCGCGCTTCCTGGAGGGCGGCGGCTGGGAACGCCCGCACTGGTACGAGGCGAACGCCCCCCTCGTCGACACGCTCGGTCCCCTCCCCGAACGCGACGCCTGGTCGGCCCGCTACTGGTCCCCCATCGCCGCGGCCGAGGCGCGGACGACCCGCGAGAAGGTCGCCCTCTACGACATGACCCCGCTGCGCCGGCTCGAAGTCACCGGCCCCGGCGCCCTCGCCTTCCTCCAGCGCATGACCACCAACAACCTCCGCAAGAAGCCCGGCGCGGTCACCTACACGCTGCTCCTCGACGAGACCGGCGGAGTACGCTCCGACCTCACCGTCGCCCGACTGGCCCCCGACCGCTTCCAGGTCGGCGCCAACTCCCCCGCCGACCTGGACTGGCTCCTGCGGCACGCACCGCAGGACGTGCACCTCAGGGACATCACCTCCGGCACCTGCTGCATCGGCGTGTGGGGGCCGCTCGCACGGGACCTCGTCCAGCCGCTCACCCGCGACGACTTCTCGCACGAGGGATTCGGCTACTTCCGCGCGAAGGAAACGTATCTCGGGCATGTCCCCGTCACCGCCATGCGGTTGAGCTACGTCGGGGAGCTCGGCTGGGAGCTGTACACCACGGCCGACCTGGGACTCAGGCTCTGGGACACGCTCTGGGAGGCGGGCCGCCGGCACGGCGTGATCGCGGCCGGACGCTCGGCCTTCAACTCCCTGCGCCTGGAGAAGGGGTACCGGGCCTGGGGCACCGACATGACCGACGAGCACGATCCGTACGAGGCGGGCGTCGGCTTCGCCGTCCGCATGGACAAGGACGGCTTCGTCGGCCAGGAGGCCCTGCAGGGCCGCGCGGCGCAGGAGCCCGCGCGCAGGCTCACCCCGCTCCTCCTCGACGACCCCTCCGCCGTCGTCCTCGGCAAGGAGCCCGTCCACGTCGACGGCGCCCCCGCGGGCTACGTCACCAGCGCCTCGTACGGCTACACGCTCGGCCGCTGTGTCGCCTACGCCTGGCTGCCGGCGCTCGCCACCGGCACGGGCGTGCATATCGACTACTTCGGCGAGAAGCTCCCCGCGACCGTCGCCGAGGAACCGCTCTTCGATCCGAAGATGAACCGAATCCGCCGGTGAATCCGATGAACAGGCAAGAGCCGGACAAAAAGGCAGGAGGAGGCCCTGTGTCCCCCACGTATGACGTGATCGTGATCGGTCTCGGCGGCATGGGCAGCGCCGCCGCCCACCACCTGTCCGCGCGCGGCGCCCGTGTGCTCGGGCTGGAGAAGTTCGGCCCGGTGCACAACCGCGGCTCCAGCCACGGCGGCTCGCGCATCACCCGGCAGTCCTACTTCGAAGACCCGGCGTACGTCCCGCTGCTGCTGCGCGCCTACGAGCTGTACGACGAGCTGGAGCGGGCGACGGGCCGTGACATCGCCACCCTGTGCGGCGGCGTCATGGTCGGGCACCCGGACTCACGGACCGTCTCCGGTTCGCTGCTCTCGGCGCAACGGTGGGACCTGCCTCACGAGATGCTGGACGCGGCGGAGATCCGGCGCCGCTTCCCGACCTTGAATCCGCACGACGACGAGGTCGCGCTGTTCGAGGCGCGGGCGGGACTGCTCCGCCCCGAGAACACCGTCGCCGCGCACCTCCAGCTCGCCACCCGGCAGGGCGCCGACCTGCACTTCGACGAGCCGATGACCCGCTGGGAGCCCTACCGGGACGGCGTGCGGGTGCACACGGCCGAGAACACCTATACCGCCGGTCAGCTGGTGATCTGCCCAGGAGCCTGGGCGCCGCAGCTCCTCACCGACCTGGGCGTGCCCTTCCGGATCGAGCGGCAGGTCATGTACTGGTTCCAGCCGAGCGGCGGGGTCGGGCCGTTCGTGCCGGAGAGGCATCCGATCTACATCTGGGAGGACCCGGCCGGAGTCCAGGTCTACGGCTTCCCCTCCATCGACGGACCCGAACTGGGCGCGAAGGTCGCCTTCTTCCGCAAGGGAGTCGAGTGCACCCCTGAGGACATCGACCGGACCGTGCACGAGCACGAGATCCGGGCCATGGCGGACCACATGTCCCGCTGCATCCCCGATCTGCCCGGCGCCTTCCTCAAGGCCGCCACCTGCATGTACTCCAACACGCCCGACGAGCACTTCGTCATCGCCCGACATCCCGCGCACCCGGAGTCCGTCACCGTGGCCTGCGGGTTCTCCGGACACGGCTTCAAATTCGTACCGGTCGTCGGTGAGATCCTCGCCGACCTCGCCCTGGACGGCTCCACCGAGCACCCCATCGGCCTGTTCGCCCCCCACCGCCTCGCCGCCGCGCCCGCCTGAGGAGTACGCACGTGACGACGATCCCCGTCTCCCCGTCCCCGCTGTCCCCCAGCCTGATCGCCACGCTCCCCGGGCACTACTACACCGACCCGGAGATCTTCCGGCAGGAGCAGGAGCGGCTCTTCGAGTCGATGTGGTTCTGCGCGGTGCGCTCCGCGGATCTCGCGAGGCCCGGAGCCTTCCGCACCGTCCAGGTCGGCCGGGAGAGCGTCCTGATCACCCGCTCCCGCACGGGTGAGCTGCGCGCCTTCCTCAACATCTGCCGGCACCGGGGTGCCCGGCTGTGCACCGAGGAGTCGGGCGAGGTGCGGCGCAACCTCCAATGCCCGTACCACGCCTGGACGTACGACCTCGACGGCAAGCTGGTCGCGGCGCCGAACCTGGTGAAGATGCCGGACATAGACCGCGTCGAGTACGGCCTGGTCAAGGTCGCCCTGCGCGAGTGGCTCGGCTACGCCTGGGTGTGCCTGGCCGACGAGGCGCCCTCCTTCGAGGAGACGGTGACGGGCGCGGCGGTGGAGCGGCTCGGCACCGCGGCGGCCATCGAGCACTACGGCGCCGAGAACCTCGCGCTCGGCCGGCGCGTCACCTACGACGTACGGGCGAACTGGAAGCTGATCGTCGAGAACTTCATGGAGTGCTACCACTGCGCCACGATCCACCCCGAACTGACCGAGGTCCTCCCGGAGTTCGCGGTCGGGTACGCGGCCCAGTACTACGTGGGCCACGGCGCCGAGTTCGGGGAGGAGATCAAGGGCTTCACGGTCGACGGCAGCGAGGGCTTCGCCAAGCTGCCCGAGGTCGCGGACGACCAGGACCGCCGCTACTACGCGATCACCGTGAAGCCGACGGTCTTCGTCAATCTGGTCCCGGACCATGTCATCCTGCACCGCATGTTCCCGCTCGCCGAGGACCGCACGGTCGTCGAGTGCGACTGGCTCTACGCCCCGGAGGTCGTCGAGTCGGGCGCCGACGTGTCCAAGTCGGTGGAGCTTTTCCACCGGGTGAACGAACAGGACTTCGAAGCCTGTGAAAGGACACAGCCGGCGATGGCGTCACGTGCGTATCGCAACGGTGGTGTGCTGGTTCCGACAGAGCATCACATCGGGGTCTTCCATGCGTGGTTGATCGAGCGACTGGGAGGCCCACGTGCCTGACCTGTACATCGACGGATCGTGGCGGGGCGCGCTCGACGCGCGGACCCGCGAGATCCGCTGCCCCGCCGACGGCTCGCTGGTCGGAGTCGTCGACGAGGCCGGCGGCAAGGACACCGTGGAGGCGATCGCCGCCGCGCGCCGCGCCTTCGACGAGGGCCCCTGGCCCGCGGTCCCGTCGGCCGACCGCGGTGACCTGCTGCTTCGTGTCGCCGATCTCCTCGTCCGCGACAAGCACGCCCTCGCCCGCGCCGAGTCGCTCGACACCGGCAAGCGGCTCGTCGAGAGCGAGTACGACATCGACGACATCGCGAACTGCTTCCGCTACTTCGGCAGGCTGGCCGCCGCCGAGACCGGCCGGGTCGTCGAGACGGGCACGGAGAGCGTCGACAGCCGCGTCGTGTACGAACCCGTCGGGGTCTGCGCGCTGATCACCCCGTGGAACTACCCGCTCCTGCAGACGGCCTGGAAGGTGGCACCGGCGCTGGCCGCGGGCAACACCTTCGTCCTCAAGCCGAGCGAGCTGACTCCGCACACGGCGATCCATCTGATGCGGCTCCTGGAAGAGGCGGGAGTGCCGCCGGGCGTGGCCAACCTGGTGCTGGGCGCGGGCCCCGAGGCGGGCGCCCCGCTCGCCGACCATCCTGACGTGGACCTGGTCTCCTTCACCGGAGGCCTGGCGACCGGGCGCCGGCTGATGGCGGCCGCGGCCGGGACGGTGAAGAAGGTCGCCCTCGAACTCGGCGGCAAGAACCCCAACATCGTCTTCGCCGACGCCGACTTCGAGACGGCCGTCGACATGGCGCTGACCGCGGTCTTCCTGCACTCCGGGCAGGTCTGCTCGGCGGGCGCGCGACTGCTGGTCGAGGACTCGCTGCACGACCGGTTCGTCGACGAGGTCGTACGGAGGGCGTCGGAGATCCGACTGGGCGGACCGTTCGACGAGCGGGCGCAGACCGGGCCGCTCATCTCCGCGGCGCACCGCGCCAAGGTCGAGGCGTACGTCGCCAAGGGCCTGGCGGAAGGAGCGGTGCTGCGCTGCGGTGGCGCCCGGCCGACGGGACCTGGCTTCGACGCGGGCTTCTACTATCCGCCGACCGTCCTCGACGAGTGCAGCGGCGACATGTCCGTGGTCCAGGACGAGTCGTTCGGGCCCGTGCTCACCGTGGAGCGCTTCAGCGGCGAGGCGGAGGCCGTGCGCCTCGCCAACGACACGATCTACGGACTGGCGGGCGCCGTCTTCAGCACCGACGAGGCCAAGGCCCAGCGTGTCGCGGCCCGTCTGCGGATCGGCACGGTATGGATCAACGACTACCACCCCTACGTCCCGCAGGCCGAGTGGGGAGGCTTCAAGCAGTCCGGCTCCGGGCGCGAACTCGGGCCGTCGGGACTGGCCGAGTACCGCGAGGCCAAACACATCTGGCGCAACACCGACCCGTCCCCGCAGGGCTGGTTCGCCTGATCCGGATCGTCCGGGGCGGCTCATCCCGCCGCCCCGGCGCACCACCGCGGACATGGCGCCCGCATAGCCACCACCCCCTCATGGAACCCGGCCCCCGCACGAGCCGCTCCCCCACCCCGCCCCCAGGCCCACTTGGAGTCCGCTCATGACGACCACCGAGCAACCGTCCGGCCCACAGCACCACGACGACGCCGAACTCGCCGAGTTCGGCTACAGACCCGAACTCAAGCGCACCCTCGGCAACTTCCACACCTTCGCCGCCGGCATCAGCTACATCTCCATCCTCACCGGCACCTTCCAGCTCTTCTACTTCGGCTACGGCAGCGGAGGTCCCGCCTACTGGTGGTCCTGGCCGATGGTCTTCGGCGGGCAGTTCATGGTCGCCCTCTGCTTCGCGGAGCTGGCCGCGCGCTATCCCGTCGCGGGCTCCGTCTACAACTGGTCGAAGAAGATAGGCAATCCGCATCTGGGATGGCTGGCCGGCTGGATGATGCTGATCGCCTCCATCGTGTCGATCTCGGCGGTGGCACTCGCCTATCAGCTGACGCTCCCGCAGATCTCCGACACCTTCCAGTTCGTCGGGGACGGGACCGGGAAGTACGACGTCGCGACCAACGCGGTCGTCCTGGCCACGGTGCTCATCCTCTTCACGACCCTGGTGAACGCCTTCGGCGTGAAGCTGATGGCCACCATCAACAGCGCGGGCGTGTTCATCGAGCTGATCGCCACCGTCGTCCTCATCGTGCTGTTCGCCGTTCACATCACCCGGGGACCGCAGGTGGTCACGGAGACGGCGGGCACGGGCGCCGGCCACTCGACCGGCTATCTGGGCGCGTTCCTGGTGGCCTCGCTCGCGTCGGCGTACGTGATGTACGGCTTCGACACGGCGGCCTCGCTCGGTGAGGAGTCCCTGGACCCCTCCCGCAACGCCCCGCGGGCCATCATCCGCGCGATCGTCGCCTCGTTCGTCCTGGGCGGCCTGGTGCTGCTGCTCGCGCTGATGAGCGTCTCCAGCCTGAAGGGGGAGAAGCTGTCCACGGACGGCCTGCAGTACATCGTGCTCGACGTGCTCGGCCCGACGGCGGGCAAGGCGATGTTGTGGTGCGTGCTGATCGCGGTCACGGTGTGCGCGCTCGCGGTGCACACGGCGGCGATCCGGCTGGCCTTCGCGATGTCCCGGGACAACAACCTGCCCGCGTCCGCGCTGATGGCCCGGGTCAGCCCGCGCTTCAAGACGCCGGTCCTGCCCGCGGTGATCATCGGCATTCTGGCCGTGGCGATCCTCGTCGTGAACATCCGCCAGCCGCAGATCTTCACGGTGGTCACCAGCATCGGCATCATCATGATCTATCTCGCCTACCTCGGTGTGACCGCCCCGATGCTGGTGGCCCGGCTGCGCGGCACGTGGCAGCCCGCGGGCGAGGGAAAGTTCTCGCTGGGCCGCTGGGGCCTGCTCGTCAATGTCCTCGCCGTCGTCTGGGGCACGGTCATGACGATCAACCTGATCTGGCCGCGCGCCGAGGTCTACAACGCCGCCGCGCCGTTCCACTGGTATCTGCGCTGGGGCGCGGTGCTCTTCGTCGCCGTCATCGCCGGCGGCGGCTTCGCCTACTACTGGTTCGTCCAGCGCCATCGCACCGGCGTCCTCGACGAGCACCGGCTGCAGCCCGCCGTCACGGCTCCGCTCACCGCTCCGGCGGCCGACTGAAGGAGGGGCAACAGCTCATGAGCAACGATGAGTTCGACTATGTCGTGGTCGGCGGCGGTACCGCGGGCAATGTGGTCGCGGCCCGCCTCTCCGAGGACCCGTCCGTCACCGTGTGCGTCCTGGAGGCCGGACCCAGCGACGTCGGCGACGACGACATCCTCAGACTGGACCGCTGGATGGGCCTGCTGGAATCCGGCTACGACTGGGACTACCCGGTCGAGCCGCAGGCCACCGGCAACAGTTTCATGCGGCACGCCCGCGCCAAGGTGCTCGGCGGCTGCTCCTCGCACAACTCCTGCATCGCCTTCTGGGCCCCCGCGGAGGACCTCGACGACTGGGCCGCCGCGGGCTGTACGGGCTGGAGTTCGGCCGAACTCTTCCCGCTCTACCGGCGGCTGGAGTCGAACGACGCTCCGGGCGACCACCACGGCCGCACCGGCCCGGTGAAGCTGCGCACGCTGAAGGGCGAAGACCCGTGCGGTGCCGCCCTGCTGGAGGCGTGCGCGCAGGCGGGCATCCCGACCACCGCGTTCAACAGCGGCACGACAGTGGTCCGGGGCGCCAACTGGTTCCAGATCAACTCCGACGAGAACAACATCCGGCAGTCCTCCTCGGTCGCCTACCTCCACCCGGTCATGGGCAAGCGGCCGAACCTCTCGGTGCGGACGGGGGTGCGGGCGAAGAAGCTGGTCCTGGAGGGCCGCAGGTGTGTCGGCGCCGAGTACCTCGACCCGGATCTGGTCCACACCAGGACGGTCCGGGCCCGCCGCGAGGTGATCGTGTCCTGCGGTTCCATCGACACGCCGAAGCTCCTGATGCTGTCGGGCATCGGGCCCGCCGGGCATCTGCGCGAGGTCGGGATCGACGTGGTCGTGGACGCTGCGGGCGTCGGCGAGAACCTCCAGGACCACCCCGAGGGCGTCATCATGTGGGAGGCGAAGCGGCCCATGCCCACCACGTCCAGCCAGTGGTGGGAGGCGGGCATCTTCTACGACACCGAACCGGGCCTGGACCGGCCGGACCTCATGTTCCACTACGGCTCGGTGCCGTTCGACATGAACACCGCGCGGCACGGATTCCCCACCTCGGAGAACGCGTTCTGCCTCACCCCGAACGTCACGCGCGCGAAGTCCCGCGGCACCGTGCGGCTGCGCACCCGCGACTACCGGGACAAACCGATGGTCGACCCGCGGTACTTCACCCACGAACACGACGTGCGGGTGATGACGTACGGGCTGAAGCTGGCACGGCGGATCGCCTCGCAGCCCGCGCTGAGCGGCTGGGCGGGCGCCGAGCTGGCACCCGGGCCGGACATCCGCTCCGACGAGGAGCTGCTGGACTACATCCACAAGACCCACAACACCGTCTACCACCCGTCCTGCACCGTGAAGATGGGCGCGGACGACGACACCTCGGCCCCGCTCGACGCACGGCTGCGGGTCAAGGGAGTCGAGGGCCTGCGGGTCGCGGACGGCTCGGTGATGCCGGATCTGATCTCCGTGAACCCGGGCATCACCACGATGATGATCGGCGAGAAGTGCGCCGACCTGCTGAAGGAGCACGCGTAGACGAGCGCCCCGCGAGGGGCGCGGGGCTGTAGCGACATGCGGCTCCGCCGCGTGGGCGTGGCCGGCCGAGGACGCCCCGCGGTTCCCCCACTGCCGTGCCTCTACGGAGCGATCGGCGCCGGACGCTTGTACATCCGCGTCGCGGTGATCTCGGTGTGCACGGTCTCCCCGGCGGGCGCCTCACGCGGCAGTCCCGGCCGCAGATGCTCCTCGACGCTGATGTACTTCAGCCCGGCACGCAGGTCGGCGTCGTTGCGCAACCGGATGACGAGGGGGAACTCGGCGAGCGCGGTCGTGTCGAACAGGCCCGTGGTGTAGAGGAGCTGGACGCCGAGCGCGTCCGAGACGGCCCGCTGGAGCTCCAGCAGATACGTCGCGTTGGCGCGCCCGATGGGGTTGTCGAGGAACAGCGTGCCCGCGTGCCGGTGCTTGTCACGGCCGCGGTCGTTGCTGCGCAGCGCGGCCATCGTGCAGTACAGCGCGATGGCCGCGGTGAGCAGCTGACCGCCGGAGAACACATCGCCCATCTGGCCGACGGGGACCCGTTCGGCGCGCAGCACGGCGTCCGGCTTGAGGATCTCCACGGCGACGCCCTTGGGCTGGAGCGCGGCGCCGACCCCGCGCAGCAGCAGTGACATGCCGTCGCGCCGCATGTCGGAGTTCTTCTTGACCGCCGCGCGGGTGGCCTCGTCCACCACCTCGCCGAGCCGCTCGGTGAGGGTGGCCTGGTCGGGTTCCTCGAAGCGGATGCGCAGGAACTCCTGCCCGGACCACTCCCCGAGCCCTTCCGGCAGCCTGGACAGCCGCTGCGCGGACCGCAGGGTGGCGAGGGCGGACTCCACGAGCCCGCGCAGCCGGTCCACGATCGAGTCCCGGTTGCGCTCCAGCTGCTCCAGCTCGTCGGTCAGCACCCGCAGCCGGGGCGCGAACGCGTCCGCCCACTTCTGCGCGTGCTCGGGCAGCGAGGAGGCGGGCAGCTCGCGGATCTGCTGCCGGGCGGGGGTCCGCACCTGCTCGTAGCGGGTGGAATTGGCGTGCCGTACGAGGATGTCGCTCGCCTCGCGGACGGCGCCCTCGGCCGCGGAGAGGTCGGCGGCGCAGCCGCGCAGCGAGCGGCGGCTCTCGGCGGCGGAGTTCCGCGCCTCCTCCAGGGTGCCGGGATAGGGCTCGGGCTCCTCCTGCTCCTCGTCGGAGTGCTCCCGGATCAGGTCCCTGAGCAGGGCCGACGTCTCGTCGAAGCCGCCGGCCGCGTCCTCGGCGGACCGGTGGGCGCCGAGGAACTCGGCGTGCGACTCGCGTGCCTGGTTCAACGCCTCGGTGCGGGCGGCGAGTTCGGTCGTGGCGGTGCGCAGCAGGGCCTGCGCGTGCTCGGCGTCGCTCGGGACCAGGTCATCGGCCAGTTCGGTGTGCGCCGCGCCGTCCTCGGGCGCGTGCCGCTCGGCCTCGCCACGCAACCGCCCGAGCTGCTCGCTCGCGGTCGACATCCGGGTCTCCAGGAGCTGCACCAGTTCGTCGGCCCGCGCCGCGGCGGCCTGCCGTGAGGGGCCGTCGGAACCGTCCGTCGACTCCAGGAGCTGCGCGGCGCGCGTGCGCACCTTGTTGCTGAGCCGGTCCAGCTCCGCGAGCGCAGCGCTCTCGTCGCTCTCGGCCCGGGCCTGTTCGGCCCGCAGGTCGGCGCCGACGCCGACCTTCTCGTACAGCTGCGACGCGGCTCGGTATGCCTCGCGCAGGGCGGGCAGCGAGGCCTTGGGCGCCGCCGTCCCGTCCTGTGTCACATCGTCGGGGGCGCCCGCGATCCCCGCGCGCTCGGCGCGCAGCGCGCGGGCCGTGCGGCGGGCGTCGTCGGCGGCG
>NZ_JBHWVI010000239.1:0-13170 GCF_042737005.1 Streptomyces sp. NPDC060027 | reverse complement strand
CACGGTGTTCCGGGCACCGGGGGGTGTTGAAACGGGTCGTGGGTGACCTCCCCCGGGTGGGGGCGCGCACACCCTCGACGAAGAGACGGGGTTGGGGCGAAGAGCGGGGCTCAGCCCTTGTTCGGCTGCTTGTGGGACTTGTCCAGGACCATGACGAGACCGGCGATGACGAGGAACAGCGCGATCGGCAGCACCACGTAGAGGCCGAGCGTCTCGATCACGCTCAGGCCGGAGCCGGGGTCGTCACCGTCGTCGCGGGTCAGCGCGAGCGCGGGGGACGACATGAGCAGCATCATCAGCGTCGTACCGGCGGCCAGGGCACCGGCGCGCAGAGCGTTCTTCTTGTCCACGGTGCAAACGTAGCGAACACCTGACTGGGCCGCGCGCCCGGGGGTGCCGTACGGAGGTCACGGGGCACGGCGCGGAGGGCTCCCGGGCGCCCCGGCCGGGCCTCTCTCCGCCCGCACCACGTCGATCAGGGCGTGCAGCCGGGGTGACGCGGCGAGCTCCTCCAGGGTCACCGGGCGGCCCTCGGCGTCGGCGATCGGCAGGCGCCAGTTGGGGTACTCGTCCGACGTACCGGGGAGGTTCTGCGGACGGCGGTCGCCGACGGCGTCCGGGAGCCAGACGCCGATCATGTGGGCCGGGGTGCACAGCAGGAAGCGGTGCACGGCCTGGATCTCGGCCTCCTCGGCCGTCGCGGGGGCCCCACCGCTCGCGCCCCGCAGCAGCCCGAGCCGGGCGAGGAGCGCCAGCCACTCCCGGGTGTCCGCGGCGGCGGCCGCCCGCTCCTCGTCGAGGGAGCGGGTCAACAGGCCGAGCCGGTCGCGGAGTTCGACGTGTTCGCCGGTGAGCCGGGCCGCGGTGGGCGGCAGGTCGTGGGTGGTGGCGGTGGCCAGGCAGTCGGCGCGCCAGTGGTCGAGCGGCAGGGGCATGCCGTCGCCGTCCCAGTCGCGTTCGAACCACAGCACCGAGGTGCCCAGCACTCCGCGCTCCTGGAGCGTGTCGCGCACCCCGGGTTCGACCGTGCCGAGGTCCTCGCCGATCACCAGCGCTCCGGCCCGCGAGGCCTCCAGCACCAGGATCGCGAGCATCGCCTCGGCGTCGTAGCGGACGTACGAGCCTTCCGTGGGCGGCTGCCCCTGGGGGATCCACCAGAGCCGGAACAGGCCCATGACGTGGTCGATGCGCAGGGCGCCTGCGTGCCGGAGGAGCGCGCGCAGCAGGCGGCGGTAGGGGGCGTATCCGGAGGCGGCGAGCCGGTCGGGGCGCCAGGGTGGCAGGCCCCAGTCCTGGCCGCGCGCGTTGAAGGCGTCCGGGGGCGCGCCGACGGACATGCCGGCCGCGAAGTACTCCTGCTGGGCCCAGGCGTCGGCCCCGTCGGGGTGGACACCGACGGCGAGGTCGTGGACGAGCCCGATGGTCATGCCCGCGTCGCGCGCGGAGCGCTGGGCGGCGGCGAGCTGGGCGTCGGTGAGCCAGGCGAGCCGGCTGTGGAAGTCGACGCGGTCCATCAGTTCGCCCCGCGCGCGGGCGGTTTCGGACGAGCGGGGGTCGCGCAGGCCGGCGGGCCAGCTCCGCCAGTCGGAGCCGTGCACCTCGGCGAACGCGCACCAGGTGGCGTGGTCCTCCAGCGCCTGGCCCTCCTCGGCGAGGAAGTCGGCGTACGCGGCCCGCCGTCCGGGTCCGAGCGGCACCGCGCGGACCGATTCGAGCGCCTCACGCTTGAGGTCCCACACGGCGTCGCGGTCGATCAACGCGTCCTTGCCCAGGACGGAGTCGCGCAGCAGTCCGGCGCGCTCCAGCACCGCGCGCAGACCGTCGCGGTCCTCGGCGTACGGGTACTCGGGGATGTCCTCGACGCGCAGGTGCACCGGGTCGGGGAAGCGGCGGGAGGAGGGCCGGTACGGGGAGGGGTCGGTGGGGTCGCCGGGCACCGCCGCGTGCAAGGGGTTGACCTGGACGAATCCGGCGCCGAGCGCCCGGCCCGCCCAGGCGGTCAGCTCGGCGAGGTCACCGAGGTCGCCCATGCCCCAGGAGCGGCGGGAGAGCAGGGAGTAGAGCTGGACGAGCAGGCCGTACGTGCGTCCGGGCGGCGCGGGCAGCCGGGCGGGAGCCGCGACGAGGTGGGCGTCGGCGGTGCGGCCGTCGGGTGCGGTGGCGTGCAGCGCGTGGACGCCGGGCGGGAGTTGTCCGGCGGAGGCGCGGGTCTCGCCCTGTTCGGTCGTGACGCGCAGCCGGGTGCCGTCCGGCAGTGCGGCCAGCGCGGCGGGGGCGTGGCCGTCCCAGCTCACCAGCGTCGGCGGCAGCAGCCGCTCGGCCGTCTCGGCCTCATGCTGCGCGAGGGCGGCGCGTACGGCGTCCGGAGTGCTCGCGTCGACACCGAGCGACGCGAGGATCGCGACGAGCGCGGCGTCCGAGGCCGCGACCGTGCGGTCCGGGGAGGGGCTGTAGGCGGGGGCGACGCCGTGCAGTTCGGCGAGCCGGGACAGGGAGGTCCGCGGCGCCGGCTCCGATGGCGTCCGCGGCGGGTCGGCGGGCCCACTGGCTGCCATCAGACCCCCGACGCGGCGCCGGTCGAGGTGGGCTCGCTCGTCAGGTGCGCGGCGTCGGCCAGCGGCGGCTCGCTGGTCAGCGGTTCCGCGTCGGGCAGCGGAGGTTCGCTGGTCAGCGGCACCTCGGTGCAGGCGCCTTCCGCGCTGAGCAGGCACAGGTGGGCGCCCTCGGGTTCGACGGACGCCCGTCCCGCGCGGGGGCCGGGGACGGACGGCTCCGTTCCGCGTTTGGACAGGGCCGAGAGGAGAAGGTGTGCCGATGCGGCCACGGGGGCCTCCTTGTCGAGGTCGGTTACGGCAGCCGAGGGCATTCCGGCAGATCGTGCCGGAAACGGATGCCCTGGCGGTCACCGCAGCCCTACCCCGTGGGCGCGACGGCAGACGCACACGGACGAACAACGTGCTTCTGGTCACATTCTGTCGCCGTCCCACACCTCCGGGCCGCCCCTCCAGGCTGGGGCAATCGCGACACTTCGGCCACTCTCGTTGACACCTTCACCGCCCGGATGGTGGGCTCGACGCCACCCCGACGCTGCGGTCGGGGCGGCGAGACACCAGGGGGGAACGTGCGGCTCCGGCGTGGCAAAGGGGCGACCGCGCTCGCGCTCGCCGTCGTCGCGAGCGCCATCGGCACGGCTCCCGCCGCCGTCGCGGCGCCGCCCGGTCCGACGGCCACCGCGGAGGACCGCGAGCCCATCGGCAGCGGGGTGCCCGCCGTCTGGCCCCGCCCGCAGTCCCTGCGCGCGAACGGCACTCCGGTCGCCGTGACGGACGAGGTCGTCCTGATCACCGGCACGACGGGCCCGGCCGCGTCCGGCTCTCCGGCCGGGCCGTACTCCCCCGGCGTTCCCCTGGCTCCGTACTCCCCCGGCGCTCCCCTGGCCCCGTACGCCCCCGGTGTGGCCATCGACCCGCACGCCTCGGACACCCCGCTCGACCCGTACGCCCTCGAAGCGCTGCGCGGCCTGCTGCGGCAGGCCGGAGCCCGCAGGATCACGACGGCGCGCGACGGCGACGCCCTCCCGGCGCACGCTCTGGTGGTGCGAGCGGGCACGGAACCGGCGAACACCGGGGGGCGGGGCGCGCGAGGCGCGAGCTCCTTCTCCGGCGCGCCGGCCGCGTCGGGCTCCCTGGAGCGGGCGCTCACGGCGCTGGGCGCCGCGCCGCGCGCCGATCTGCCCTCCGGCGGATACCGGCTGGCCGTCGGCCGGGCCGACGGGCGCGACACCGTCGCTCTCGCGGGAGTCGGCGAGGACGGTCTCCACCACGCGGTGCAGACGCTGCGTCAGCTCCTCGGAGCCGACCGCCGGATCGCCGGGGCCGTCGTCCGGGACTGGCCCGGCACCGCCGTGCGCGGCACGACCGAGGGGTTCTACGGCAGTCCCTGGACCCCCGAACAGCGCCTCGCGCAGCTGGACTTCATGGGGCGGACCAAGCAGAACCGCTATGTCTACGCACCCGGTGACGACCTGTACCGGCAGGCGCGCTGGCGTGAGCCCTACCCGGCCGGGCAGCGCGCCCATTTCCGCGACCTGGCGGAGCGCGCGCGCCGCAATCACGTCACGCTGACCTGGGCGGTGGCTCCCGGGCAGGCGATGTGTTTCTCCTCGGACGCCGACGTGAAGGCACTCACGCGCAAGCTCGACGCCATGTGGGCACTCGGATTCCGCGCCTTCCAGCTGCAGTTCCAGGACGTCAGTTACACGGAGTGGCACTGCGGGGCGGACGCGGAGGCGTTCGGTTCCGGCTCCGCATCGGCGGCGAAGGCGCAGGCGCGGGTGGCGAACGCCGTGGCCCGGCAACTGGCCGCACGCCACCCGGACGTGGCCGCCCTGTCCCTGATGCCGACGGAGTACTACGAGGACGGTTCGACCGCCTACCGCCGGCAGCTGGCGAGCGCCCTGGACAAGGGCGTCGAGGTCGCGTGGACGGGCGTCGGTGTCGTGCCCAAGACGATCACGGGCGGCGAACTGGCGCGCACCCGCGATGTGTTCGGCAGCCACCCGTTGGTCACCATGGACAACTACCCCGTCAACGACTACGCGCAGGACCGGGTGTTCCTCGGCCCCTACCAGGGGCGCGAACCGGCGGTGGCCACAGGCTCGGCTGCGCTGCTGGCCAACGCGATGCCCCAGGCGGAGGCCTCCCGCATCCCGCTGTTCACGGCGGCCGACTACGCGTGGAACCCGCGGGACTACCGGCCCCAGGAGTCCTGGGGTGCCGCGATCGAGGACCTCGCGGACGGCGACGACCGGAGCGCGGACGCGCTCCGCGCGCTGGCCGGGAACGACGCCTCCTCCGTTCTGGGCGGCGAGGAGTCGGCGTATCTGCGCCCGCTCATCGAGGCGTTCTGGCAGGCGCGGACGACCACGGACCGGGCCGCGAACGAGAGCGCGGCCGAGCGGCTGCGCGCGGCGTTCACGGTCATGCGCGAGACGCCCCAGCGGCTGGCGGGGCGTCCGATCGCCACCGAAGTGCGGCCCTGGACCGAGCAGTTGGCGCGCTACGGCACGGCCGGCGAGACGGCCGTCGCCCTGCTGAGTGCCCAGTCGAGCGGTGACGCGACGGCCGCCTGGACGGCGTACCGCACGCTGGACCGGCAGCGCGCCGAACTCGCGGCGAGCGGGGTGACGGTCGGCAAGGGTGTGCTCGACCCGTTCCTGACCAAGGCCCGCGCGGCGTACGAGCAGTGGGCCGGCCTCGACAACGAGCCCGCCACGGGCCGCGACGCCGGGAAGGACGGGGGAGCGACGGCGGACGACGGCGCGAGGACCGGGGACGACGCGGCGGCGGACGGCGGCGGTCCCCCGGACGACGGCGGGACTCCGCGGGACGGCCTGCCGCAGGACGACGCCACACGGGAGGACGGCGCCGGTCGGGACGGCCGCGTCGTCCGTCTCCCGCGTCCCCGCACGCTCACCGCGGTGAGCGTCCTCACCGATCCGGGCACGGCGGGTTTCGTCGAGGCGCATGTCCCGGGCGAGGGCTGGCGGTACCTCGGCGCGCTCGATGCCGGGGGTGCCACGGAGATCGGCGCGGCCGGTGTGCGCGCGGACGCGCTCCGGGTCGGCGGTCCCACGCGTTCCCAGGTCCGCCATCTCGTCCCGTGGTTCGCCGACTCCCCCGCCGTGGCGCTGGAGCTGGCCCGCTCCGTGACGGACGTGGAGATCGGCGGTACGCAGCGGGTGACGGCCCGGCTGACGTCGCTGCGTCCCTCCGACGTCAGGGGTGAACTGACCGCGCGGGCCCCCAAGGGCATCGAGGTCAAGGTCTCGCAGCCCTCGCCGACCCTCCCGCGCGGCGCCGTCGTCGACGGCCTGGTCGAGGTCACGGTCCCGCCGGGGACGCCGTCGGGCTCGTACGACGTCACGGTCGCCTTCGGCTCGCAGACCCGGGCGCTGGCCGTCCGCGCCTTCCCGCGCACGGCGGGCCCCGACCTGGCCCGCACCGGCACGGCCTCCTCGTCCGGCGACGAGACCCCCGACTTCCCGGCGTCGGCGGCCAACGACGGTGACCCGGGGACCCGTTGGTCCTCCCCCGTCGAGGACGGCGCCTGGTGGCAGGTGCGGCTCGCGGAGCCGGCGCGCCTCGGCCGGCTCGTGCTGAGCTGGCAGGACGCGTACCCGTCCACGTACCGCGTCCAGGTCTCCGCCGACGGCCGCGTCTGGCGCACGGCGACGACCGTGACCGACGGCCGGGGCGGCCGCGCATCCCTCCGCTTCGACGAACGGGACGTCCGCTACGTACGCGTCCAGGGGGTCGAGCGGGCGACGCGGTACGGGTACTCGCTGTGGTCGGTGGAGGCGTACGCGGTCGCGGAGAAGGCCGCCGGGCAGGAATCCTCCGCCGAGTGAACCGATGACCCCGAGGTGATCGATAGACGGGGTGTGAGACTGTTCCGCCCCACGAGGGGCCACCGGGAGGACGACACGGACGCGGCGCTGCTGCGGGCCGTCTCGGACGGGGACTCGGCGGCGATGGCCGCGCTGTACGACCGGCACGCCGGCTGGCTGCACATGCGGCTGACCCGGCGCTGCGCCGATCCCGAGGTCGTGCGCGAGGTACTGCAGGACACGTTCGTGACCGTGTGGCGGTCGGCCGGCACTCACCGGGGCGCGGAGGCCGGCGGCTGGCTGTGGACGATCGCCGCGCGGCGTCTGGTGGACACGCGACGGGTGCAGGAGCGGGCGGCGCGCGTTGAGTACGCGGCGCCGGTGCCCGCGCCGTCGGCCGAGGACCGGGTGCTGGCCGAACTCGAGTACGGCGACGTGGGCACGGCACTGGACCGCATCTCCCCCGAGCTGCGCGAGGTGCTGCGGGCCACGGTCGTCGACGGGCTGACCACGCGCGAGACCGCCCGCCTCCTCGGCATCCCGGAAGGCACGGTCAAGACACGCGCCATGCGGGCCCGCGCCGAACTCCGCGCCGCCCTCGCCCAGCTGAACCCGTCGCAGAGCCCCTACCTGAGTCCGTCCCTGGCTCCGTCCCCGCTGGGAGGCCCGGCATGACCGGTTGGCACGCCCCCGACGACCTCGTCGCCCACTACGCGGACGGCTCCCTTCCGGAGACGGACGGCTGGTCCCTCGAGAAACACCTTGAACAGTGCGGTGCCTGCGCCGCGCGGGTCTCGCACGCGGTCCGGGCGGGGGCGGCGGGCGTCGTGCTGGCCGAGGTCCGGGACGCGGTCCTGAACGCGGTGCGCGAACCGGCCCCGGCCACCGCGACCGCCCCCCAGGCCTCGACCGCCCGGGTCCCGGCCTCCGTACCTCAGGCCTCCGCACCGACTGCCGCACCCGTACCGGGCCCCGCGCCGATGCCGGTCCCGCCATCGGCCACGAAGCCCGCGCCGGTTCGGGCCTTCGAGCCCGCGCCGACGGTACCGACGGCCGCGCGAGCCGTCGGGGGGCGGCTCGCTCGGCTCGTCTGGGCCGCCGGGCCCGCCGTGCGCGGAGCCTGGGCGGGTGCCGTGGTGCTGGTCGCCGTGGGGGCGGTCGCGCTCGCCTACGGGGGCGGATGGACGAGTGCACGGCCCTGGCTGCTGGCCGCCGCCCCCGTCGTCCCCGTGGCCGGAGTCGCCCTCTCCTACGGACGGCACGCCGATCCGCTGCATGAGATCGCCGCGTCGGCCCCCTCCGGCGGGCTGCGCCTCCTGCTGACACGAACGGCCGCCGTGCTGGCGGTCAGCCTGCCGTTGCTGACGGTGGCGGGGCTGCTCCTCCCGCCCTCCGACCCGCACCTGCCGACCGGACCCGCCACGGCCGGCTGGCTGCTGCCGGGACTGGCCCTGACCCTGGCCTCGCTCGTGCTCTGCGGGTACGTGGGCTGCCGTACCGCCACGGCGGTGGTCGGCGGAGGCTGGGTGCTCGCCGTCACGGCTCCCCTCTTCGCGTCCGCGGGCACCCGTCTGACGGCCCGCCTCACCGATCAGCTCTCCCTCTACTTCACCGGTGCCTCGTCCCAAGGAAGCTGGGCCGCGGCCATCGTGCTGTGCGCCCTCCTCCTCGCCGCGCGCCGCACCGCGTACGACCGTCTGGAGAAGATGTGAACAGCCCTGGTACGACCGGTATACCGGCCCTCGGCGGCGGCGAACCCGCCGGGACGGACCCGGCCGAGCACGGCGGGGACGGTCCGCGGACCGCCGCCGTACGGGTCTTCGGACTGACCGTCCGGCATCGCAGGACCACCGCCCTGGACGCCGTCGACCTGGACTTCGGCCCCGGAGTCCACGGCCTGCTCGGCCCCAACGGCGCCGGCAAGACATCCCTCATCCGCGTCCTCGCGACGGTCGCGGCGCCCACGGCGGGCCGGGTGGAGATGCTCGGCAGCGACCTTCGGAGGCACCGGGAGCGCAGCGCGGTACGCCGGGAACTCGGCTATCTGCCCCAGGACTTCGGGTACTACCCGGGCTTCACCGTGCGGGAGTTCGTCGCCTACGTGGCGTGGCTGAAGGAACTGCAGCCCGCGACCGCCTCCGGCGCGGTCGAACGGGCCGTGGCCCGGGTCGGCCTCGCCGACCGCATCGACGCGAAGGTCAAGACCCTGTCCGGCGGCATGATCCGGCGCGTCGGCGTCGCCCAGGCGATCGTCAACGACCCCCGCCTGCTGCTGCTCGACGAGCCCACCGCGGGCCTCGACCCGGAACAGCGCGTCGAGTTCCGCGCGCTGCTGCGGGAGCTGGGCCGGACCTCCACCGTGATCGTCTCCACCCACCTGGTCGAGGACGTGGCCGCGGCCTGCACGGGCGTGACCCTGATCGAGGCAGGACAGGTCGCCTACCGCGGCACGCCCCGCTCGCTCGCGGCGCTCGGCGCGGACGGTCACGAGTCCGACGGCAACGCCATCGAACGCGGTTACACGGCGGCCCTGCGTGGCCACCGCACGGCGATCGCGACGGGGGCCGGCCGATGAACATACGCGTCCAGCCCGACCCGGAAAGCCCGGTCGGCCCGGCCGGCCCACTCCCGCAGGCCGACGGAGATCTCGGTACGAGCCGGGGGACCGGGCCGAGCGACGGCCGCCCGACGGTCCATCGGCCCCACGAAGGCCGCTCGACAGAACCGAGGACCGAGGAAGTAGGCCTGACGGACGCCCGTTCCGATCCGTCCGGCGCACGTGGTCAGGGGGCCTCCCGCCCCGGCGCCGTCTCCGCTCCGGAACCCCGCTCCGCCCCCCACCCCCTCCGCGTCGAGTCGCTGCGCGGCTTCGTCCCCTGGGCGGGAGCCGGACTGCTGCTCGCTCTCGCGTGGGCCGTCGGCACCAAGTCGTCCGAGTGGCAGGGCAGTTGGGGTGAGACGACCGACACGCTGAGTACCGCGGCCGCCATGATCGGCGTTCCGTTCGCGCTCGCCACGGGCTCCTGGCAGGGCGGCCGGGAGCGCAGGCTGCGGTTGACGGAGCTGCGCTCCTCGGCCGCCCGTACACCGCTCGTCCAGCTCCTGGTGGCCGCCCTCCCGCTCGCCGGGTGGCTGGCCGCGGCCTACCTCCTGGTCGCCGCGGGGGCCTTGACCGCCTGCGCCCCGTACGCGTCGGCGGGCGGTCCGGCGCCGACCGTGTACGCCGGGAACGCCCTCTCGCTCGCCGCCTGCGTGGTCCTCGGTCACGCGGCCGGGCGGGCGGTCTCCTTCCGCTTGACCGCACCTCTGCTCGCGGTCGGCGGATACGTCGTCGCCGGCGTCCTCGGCACCCAGCGGTCCGACCTCCGCTACCTCGCGTTCTGCGCGGTCCACCTCTTCGGTGACAAGAACCTCGCCGTCTGGTGGTATCCGCTCGTGTCCGCCCTGTGGGCGGCCGGGCCGGCCACCGCCGCGGTCCTGGCCCTCGCCGCGCACCGCCGTGCCACCGCGCTGCTGCCGCTCGCGGCCGCACTCGGCGCCGCCGTCCTCCTCGTCCAGACGGGCGACGGCCTGCTGCGCGACAACCCGCTCGCCCGTCGCCAGGTGTGCGACACCTCGACCACCCCGAACGTCTGCGTCAACGCCACCTATCCGGGGATGCTGCCGAAGGTGACCCGGGCGCTCTCCGGTCTCACCGGCCGACTGAAGGACGTACAGAATCTGCCGGTCCGCTACGAGGACCTGTGGCGTTCACCGCACCGGGACGAGGCGCAGCTGCCGATCCTCACTCCGCTCGGCTGGAGCGCCGTCCGCGGCGAGGTGGCCGATCCGGAGCGGTACGCGTGGGAGGCGGCCCACATGCTGGTCCGCCCGGACTGCGACGGGTCACCGACCGCGCGGCGGGTCCAGGTCACCGACGAGGCGGTGCTGCGCTGGCTGGCCCCGGATTCCCTGTCCGAGGATCTGCGTCGGCGATTCATCGCGGCGGCCCGGCAGCAGGGCGACACGAAGGAGCTCGCGAGGTACCGGGCGCAGGACAGGGCGTACGCGCACCTCACCGCCATGACCGACGACGAACGCCGCTCCTGGCTCGGCCGCTACTTCGCGACGGCCGGGGAGTGCAACCCGAAGCCGAGTGGGGTCCCGGCCCTGTGAACGCCCCGCAGCCACTCCGGGTGATCAAGCCCGCGCACGGACTCCGCCCTCTCGCCCTCTACTCCCGCTCGCGGGGTGTCCCGACGACCCTTGCGGCCCTGGCCTGCGCCGCGCTGCTCACCGTGTGGGTGGCGGGCCGTCCGGACGCCTACCTCGACCCGTACCGCAGAGTGCCGCTGGTCGCGCTCGCACCGCTGCTGGCCTCGGCGGTGATCGGCGTGAGCCTTCACACGTACACATCCGACCTGGACGCCACCGCCGTGCGCCCCTGGTGGCCGAGACGGCTGGCCCACCTGCTGGTCCTCAGCTGCCTGGGGGCGGCGCTGCTGGCCCTCGCCGTGCCGGGACACTCCCAGGTGTTCGGCGCGGCGGCGATGGTCCGCAACACACTGGGGGCCGTCGGCGTCACGGCGACCGCCGCGGTGCTGCTCGGCGCCCGGCTCAGCTGGATGCCGACGACGCTGTACTTCGGCGCCGTGTACCTCTCGGCCTCCTCGCCGCGTGTGAATAACGCGACAGTCCTGGCCTGGTTCATGCAGCCGGGCCCGCAGCGCGCCGCCTGGGCCACCGGACTCGCACTCTTCGTGATCGGGACGGCACTCTGCGCGGCCCGCGGTGCCCGCCCCGAAGGACCCCGCGCCTGACGCGGGGTCTCGCAGGCCGGGCCTCGCGAGCCGACACAAAAGCCCGGATCGTCAGGCGGAAATGCCGTCGATCCGGGCCATCGCGTCGTCCGCGCCGTACGGCTGCAGGTAGGGCAACCAGCGTGGGTCCCGGTGCCCGGTTCCGATGATGCGCCATGCGAGCCCCGACGGCGGGGCCGGTTTGTGGCGCAGGCGCCAGCCGATCTCGACCAGGTGGCGGTCGGCCTTGGTGTGGTTGCAGCGGCGGCAGGACGCCACCACGTTGTCCCAGGCGTGCTGACCTCCGCGGGAGCGCGGGATGACGTGGTCGACGCTGGTTGCGACGCCACCGCAGTACATGCACCGGCCGCCGTCGCGGGCGAACAGAGCTCGCCTGGTCAGCGGGACGGGCCCTCGGTAGGGAACCCGTACGAACCTCTTCAGCCGGACCACGCTGGGTGCGGGGACAGTAACGGTCGCGCTGTGCATGAAGGCGCCGGATTCCTCGAGAGAGACGGCTTTGTTCTCAAGGACGAGGACGAGCGCGCGGCGGAGCGGTACGACGCCGAGGGGCTCGTACGACGCGTTGAGGACCAGGACATGCGGCACGGATGCCTCCTTGTACGCCGGCGGCGCGTGGCTCGCGCCGGGACGATCTGCAGTCAGTCTCCCCTCATGCCTGGTGGAAGCGCCACCATGTCCCGGTAACGGGCTGGGAGTGTTTTCGACCACACCCCCTTCATCCCCAGGTGAGCACCGCCTCTCCCCCGAGCATGGCAACAATCCACACACGATGCCCCGTTAGTGTGGTGGTTCTGCCCGAACGGCGCCCCACTTGTCCCTGGCCGTGGGCAGACCGCTACGCCTGGAGGTACCTGCTGTGTCCCTGCCCGTCCTATTGGCCCTGGCCACCGGTTCGACCCCGTCGCCGTCTCCCTCGACGTCGACCGTTCCGGTCACCCCCACGCTTCAGGACGCCCAGGAAAGTGCGACCAACGCAGCCAGCTGGGTCGAGGAGAACTGGTCGACCTGGCTCGCGATAGGTCTGCGCGTGCTGCTGATCCTGGTGATAGCCGCCGCACTGAGAGTGTTCGTGCGGCGGGCGATCACCAAGCTCATCGACCGGATGAGCCGCACCGCGGAGGCCGTCGACGGCACGGCGCTCGGCGGTCTGCTGGTGAATGTGGAGCGCCGCCGGCAGCGCTCGCAGGCCATCGGGTCGGTCCTGCGGTCCGTCGCGTCCTTCCTGATCATGGGCACGGCCGCGCTGATGGTCCTCGGCACGTTCGAGATCAACCTGGCCCCGCTGCTCGCCTCGGCCGGTGTGGCCGGTGTGGCGATCGGTTTCGGTGCCCGCAACCTGGTCACCGACTTCCTCTCCGGCGTCTTCATGATCCTGGAGGACCAGTACGGCGTCGGCGACACGATCGACGCGGGCGTCGCCTCCGGCGAGGTCATCGAGGTGGGCCTGCGCGTGACCAAGCTGCGCGGCGACAACGGCGAGATCTGGTACGTCCGCAACGGCGAGGTCAAGCGCATCGGCAACCTCTCCCAGGGCTGGGCCACGGCGGGTGTGGACGTCACCGTCCGCGCCTCGGAGGACCTGGACCGCGTCCGGTCCGTCATCGACGAGGTGGCCGAGACCCTCAGCAAGGAAGAGCCCTGGAACGAGCGCCTGTGGGGCCCGATCGAGATCCTGGGCCTGGACAGCGTCCTCCTCGACTCCATGGTGGTCCGCGTCTCGGCGAAGACCATGCCCGGCAAGGCCCTCTCCGTGGAACGCGAGATCCGCTGGCGCATCAAGCGCGCCTTCGACGCGGCGGACATCCGCATCGTCGGCGGCCCCGCGGCCGAGCCGGGGGAGGAGCCGGCCCCCGACCCGACGGAGAACGTGGCCGCGCCGTCGGCCCAGGCGAACCCGGCCTCCCCGCAGGCCATGGCGGCCTCGCCGATCACAGCGACACCCGTTCCGAAGTAGGCGCGCGGACGCGACCGTACAAGCAG
>NZ_JBHWVI010000238.1:0-13179 GCF_042737005.1 Streptomyces sp. NPDC060027 | reverse complement strand
CAGCCCTGACACACGGTCAGGGGGCCTCGTCGTGGTGTCACCGGCCGGCTATCCGGCGATCTCGTTCCAGTGCCACGCGGAGTCGAACGCGGTGACCTCGATGTCCGCGCCGCCGGCCGCCAGGCCGGCCGCCAGCGTCGTGGCCCCCGCGACGAAGGCGGAGGTGCGGTGCGCCGCCAGCAGGTCCTGCTCGTCGAACGGCAGCCCCTCGCAGCGCAGCAGCCGCAGGTCCATGAACCCGTTGAACCGCCGCCCCAGCACCTGGACCGGCTGCGGACTGCGGACGGTGAAGCGCACCTTGGCCGCGACATGGCCGTTGTGGTGCTGATCGGAGTAGTACGCGATGTCCGGGACCGCCGGCGGCACGAAGTGGTCACGTGCCGCGATCTCGGGAACCTTGGGCAGGTTGCCGACCAGGAAATGCCAGGAGTTGTACTGCATCCGCGAGGAGATCGCCCACGCGGTGTCGGCCAGCCGGCCCGCCGAACCGCCGAACAGCCGCGCCGCGTCCGGCGAGGGCACCACACAGCAGAAGAAGTGCGGGATCTCCCAGCCGGCGATCTCGGGATACGCCCCCGCGCGCAGCGCCGTGATCAGCGCCGGCAGCGACCGCATCCCGCGGCTCATCGCGAAGTCGGCGTCGAACACCGCCGCCGCCGCGCACACCGTCTCGTGCACCAGGGACTCCAGCCCCGTGCCGAACGCCCCGTGCGCCCCGGCCAGCCAGCCCGGCGAGGACTCCAGGGACGCGCCCAGTTCGGCGAGGGAGTCACCGGTGACGGGAAGCCGCTCGCGCAGCCGCGCGCACAGCTCGGCCTCCAGCCGCTCGGCGTCGCTCTTGACCGGACCGGCGACCCGCTCGATCTTGTGCATCAGCGGGCCGTAGATCTCGCGGTAGAGCTGCACCGACCCCATGAGGTCCCGGCGCCGTGCGGCCAGCGCCCCGGCGAGCTCACCGAGCGCGGCCACCGTGTGCGAGGCCGGCTCCGGCACCGGGTCCAGCGCGGGGGATGCCGCGTTGTAGGCCCTGCGGGTGCGCTCCAGCAGGAGGGCGACGTGGTCCAGCGTGAGCTGGGTGCCGTTCGCCTCCTCGATGCGGGCGTACCCCGCCGAGCGCACCAGCAGCGTGAGGCAGACCACCAGCAGCACGTCGCTGTCCGACCACAGCTCCAGCGGCAGCCCGGCCAGACTGCTCAGCGCGCAGTCGGGGTGCCCCGGGGGCAGCGTCTTGCCCGTCAGGGTGTTGGGGCCGCGGAAGTTGGTGTACTGGCGCTTTCCGGCGTAGAGGACGAACGGCGCGGTGCGCAGCGCCGCCTCGACCAGGTCCTCCAGCAGGGCGGTACGGCCGTCGGTGCCCGCCTGCGCCAGCCACCGGCGGCAGTCGGCCGCCGACTCCTGCCACCGGCCGGCGGCCCGGGCCAGTTCGGCCCGGTAGCCGGCGAGGTCCTGCTCGGACCACGGCACCCGCAGCACGCCGTCGACCAGGTCCGCCTGCGCGTTCAGCGGGCCCTGGGAGGGAACCCGGACGACGACCCGGCCGCTCGTGTCCAGCCCGATCTCGCCGAGGAAGGCGGTGCCGCCGTCGCCGCCGGCCCGGCCGCCGCCCGGGCCCTCGTCGCGCCAGGACCGGCCGGCCAGGACCTTCAGCGCGGTCTCGGCCTCGACATCCAGCGCCCGCAGCTGGATGTCCGCCGGGACGTGCCCGGCGAGCGTCAGCAGCGTGTCCACGGTTGTGGCCAGGTCCGGCGCGGCACGCGCCTGCTCCCAGACCGCCCGGAGCAGGGCCGGGAACCCGGCGTCCTGCGCGGCGGGGCCATCGGGCCCGCCGGTGGCACCGGCGGGCCGGCCGAGCCTGCTGGGCCTGCGGCTCTGCCGCGCCTTGGCCAGGGCCGCCCTGCGGGTGAGGGTGCCGTCCCGCTCGGCGGGCGCCGTCATGCCGGACCCCTGGCCGTCAGGCCGACGTGGTCCCACATACGGGCCTCGGTGGCCGCCCACTCCTCGTCCACATAGATGCAGTCGACGGGGCAGACCATCACGCACACCGGGCAGCCCGAGCACAGCTCGGGAACGATCACGACGTTGAGCCCGTCGTCGAAGATCGCCCCGAACTCCGGCGGGCAGCTGCGCAGGCACGTGTCACAGGTGATGCATTCCGACGTCTCGATACGGCGCGGCGGTTTCTTCCAGTTCTCGTCGCGGGACTGCCGCGCGATCCGCTCGGTGCGCTTGGAGGCGGCGGTGGAAGGAATGTCTTTTACCCTTGGCATGCTGTGCTCACCCTCACCAGTGATGGCCCGTCAGCGGGAGCGCTCGGATATCGCGTCCGAAATGCCGTTCCACAGAACCGTCCTGGCCGCGAGCGCGCGGTCGACGGTCTCCTGGCACTCGGCCCACTTGGCGGCGTCGTCGCCGCACAGGTCGGCGAGCATCTGCATCGCCATCGGCGTGTGCTCCTCGGCGTCCACCTGGATGTGCCGCCGCAGGTAGTCGACGAACGTGGACAGCGAGCCGTGGCCGGCGTTGAGCGCGGCGACCTGGTCGAACATGTCGGGGATCAGGTCCTCGCGGCCGAAGGCGAACGCCGCGGCCTGGCAGTGCACGGGGGAGTGCTCGATGAACTCCCAGGTCGTGCCCACGAATTCGGTCACCGACCGCGGCACGCCCGCCTCCTCCAGCGCGGCCGGGACCGCACGCCCCTGGCGCAGCAGGGCGATGAAGGTGTCGATGCGCGTGGTGTCCGCGCCCGACTGGCGCATGCCGTCGAGGTACAGCTCGAAGTGGCTGATGAAGCCCTCGCCGAGCTCGTCGCTCTCCTCGACCAGGACGATGTCGTTGATGAGCCGGCGGCTGCCGGTGGCGGCGGACGGCAGCCACGGCACCTCGACGCAGGTCAGCCGGCGCTGCAGGGACTTGAGCAGGGACATGAAGTCCCACACCGCGAACACGTGGTGCTCCATGAACGTGACGACCGCGTCCACGCTGTTCAGCTGGTGGTAGACCGGGTGGCCGAGAACCTTCTGGCGGGACGGCTCGATGGCTTCCTTGAGCGTCTCGACGCCCGAGTTGGTCCCATCCCATTCGTACCGTGACATGCGGCAACTCCCTTTTCTTCAGGTCTGGTTCGGAGAGGTCTGGATCAGGGGTCTGGATCAGAGGTCTGGATCAGGACAGGTCTGGATCAGGACAGGGCCGGTCCGGTGCGGGACCGCCGTCAGAAGGCACCGAAGTACTCGCGGTGCTCCCACGCGGTGACGTCGCCCGGCGCGGTCCGGGCGGGCCCGGCCGCGCACCAGGCGTCGAACCGGGCGGCCTCGCTCTCCTTCAGCTTCGTCAGGCAGGAGGCCAGCGGTGCGCCGAGCAGCCGCTCGGCGCTCTCGCTCGCGCGGAAGGCCTCCAGCGCCTCGCGCAGGGTCCGGGGCAGCGGGGCCGGGGCCGGTGCCGCGTGGGCGGCTTCGGGGCCGGCGAGCAGCCCTTCGAGGCCGGCGTGCAGCTGGGAGGCGATGGCCAGGTAGGGGTTGGCGCACGGCTCGCCGATCCGGTTCTCGACGTGGGTGGAGCTGCCGCCGCTGAGGACCCGGATCAGGGCGCTGCGGTCCTCGAACCTCCAGTCGACGGCGGTCGGGGCGAGCGTGAACTCCGGGGCCAGGCGCCGGTAGCCGTTGACGGTCGGGACGGACAGCAGGCTGAACTCCCGCGCCCGCGCCAGCAGGCCCGCGATGTAGGAGTGGCCCTCGGCGGAGATGGCGTCCTGCAGGCCGTCGCCCTCGGCGAACAGGTTGAGGCCCGTCTTCGTGCTGGTGACGGACTGGTGCAGGTGCCAGCCGCTGGGGTCGAAGCTCGCCAGGCGCGGCAGGGTCATGAAGGAGGCGTGGTAGCCGCGCCGCCTGCACTCCTGCTTGAGCTGGGTGCGGAACAGCAGCATCGCGTCGGCGGCGTCCCGCGCCAGCATCGGGTTGAACGTCGTCTCGAGCTGTCCGGGACCCGACTCGTGCTCGAACGAGCGCAGCGGCAGGCCGAGTTGCTGGAGCATCGCGGCCAGCGGGTCGGCGACGTCGGCGACCGAGTCGTAGGCGCTGTCGAGGTTGAACTGGTAGCCGGGGTTGACCGCCTCCACCTCCGGGGCCGGGCCCTGCAGGCCGAAGCCGTTGCCCGCGTTGCCCACCGGGCCGCCGGTCAGGCGGGTGAGGTACCACTCGACCTCGAGACCGATGACCGGGGACAGGTCGTGGCGGGCGTACTCGGCGCAGACCCGGCGCAGCACGCCGCGGGTGGACAGCGGGTGTGGCGTGCCGTCGCGCAGGTACTCGTCGCCCAGCACCCAGGCGGTCCGTGGCCCGGCCTTGGGCAGCACCTGGAACGTGCGCGGATCGGGGACCAGGACGAAGTCGCCCGCGCCGAGCAGTTCACCGACCCCCACCCCGGCGTCGGCGAGGAAGTCGACGGCCACCGCGTGGCCGGTGTCGAAGAGGAACGGCCCGGCGCTGAAGTCCATGCCGTTGCGCAGCACCGTACGGAACACGTCCGCGGGCACCGTCTTGGACCGGGCCAGTCCGTGCGGGTCGCAGAACACGACCCGCACGAGATCGACCTCCGCCAGCTGCAGTTCGACCTGCTCGGCCGCGGCGGCCTGCCGGTCGTCCCAGAGCCCGAACTCGGCGACGAACGAGGGACGGCCGACGCCGCTCTCGCCGCCGTGCAGGGACCACGACCTGGAAACCATGGTCAACTTCCTTTCACTGTGAGGCCGGGGGGAGTCAGGCTGAGGCCGAGCGCCGTCTCGAGGAGCTCGCCCGCCGAGAGCACGAGCGCGTCCTCGCCGATGCGGCCGACCAGTTGGAGGCCGGCCGGGAGCCCGGCCGGGGTGAGGCCGACGGGCAGCGACAGGGCGGGCTGCCCGGTGAGGTTGAACGGATAGGTGGCCGGCGACCAGGCGAGCCAGCGCAGGTCCCGGGCCGCGCCGGCCCAGGGCGGGGCGATCGCGCCCGCGGCGAACGGCTCGAGGGGGACGGTCGCCATGGCCAGCAGGTCATAGCCCTCCATCACCGCGGCGAGCCTGGTCCGCAGGGCGAGCCGGGTCTGCTCCGCGCGGGCCACCGCGGCCCCGCTGACCGTGCGCCCGTAGCGCACGACGGCGAGCCGGCCCTCGTCGCACCACGGCTCGTCCGCGGGCGCGGTGCCGTTCGCCTCGGCGGCGGCGAGGATGTCCACCAGGGCTTCGTAGGGGTCCGGGAACGGGGCCTCGATGCGCTCCACCCGGTGCCCCAGCGCGGCCAGCACCGGCAGGACCTTCTCGGTGGCGTCGCGGACCGCGCCGGACGTCCCCGCGAACTCGATCCAGCCGATGCGCAGCGCGCCGCGCCGCGCATCGGGCACCGGCGCCGCCGGTACCGACTGGGGGTCGCGGCGGTCGGGACCGGCCAGCACCGCCATCAGCTCACCGACGTCCGCCACACTGCGCGCCAACGGCCCGACATGCGAGAGCCGTTCGGCACAGGGCGGCACGTAGGGGATGTGCCCGAAGGAGGGCTTGAACCCGACCACGCCGCAGAACGCCGCCGGGATGCGCACCGACCCCGCCCCGTCGGTGCCCAGCGAGGCGGTGCACAGGCCCGCTGCGACCGCGGCCGCCGACCCGCCGCTGGAACCGCCCGCCGTCCTGTCCGGAGCCCAGGGATTACGGGTGGCGGGGCCCACCCGGCTGACGGTGCTCGCACTCCACCCGTACTCCGACGTCGCCGTCTTGCCCACCACGATCGCGCCCGCCGCCCGCAGCCGGGCCACACAGGGCGCGTCCGCGGCGGCGCGCGGGTTCGCCAGCAGCGATCCCCGCCGGGTGGGCAGGTCCCGCGTCTGGATGAGGTCCTTCACCGACACCGTGACGCCCAGCAGCGGCCGGTCGCGGAAGGCGGCCGCACCGCGACGGGCGATCAGCCGGTCGGCCGCCCTGGCCTCGCGCACCGCGCGGGCCCCGGCGACCTCGACATAGGCACCCAGACGCGGATCCGTCTCACGGATGGCGTCGAGCACGTCCAGCACATGCCCGGCGACCGTGGAACGACCCTCGAGAATAAATTGCCGTGTTTCGCGAATGTTGCGGCAGACCGGCTGCCGGCTCGTGGTTGTGGTGGACTCTGACACGAGACCACTACAAGTCATCGACTGAATTCCGTGCAACTTACGGATTGAGGGTGTTTCATCTGCGCCCATTCCGCAGTTGAACAACAATTTCTTGCGAATGTTTCGGGGCGCCGAGCAGCATGTTTTCCCAGGTAATTCATGCCCGCATATTGCACAGGAGAAGATTCGATGACTCCACGGATGGACAATCCTTCCCTGGTCGTTCCCGGCGCACTGCAGCCCCTGCTCGACCTGACCGAGGTCATCGGCAAGGTCGGCGTGCCGCAGACGACGCTCGACCTGATCCGGCTGCGCGTCAGCGAGATCAACGGCCGCGCCTACACGCTCCCGGCGGGCCCCGACCAGCCCGTCGGCGTCGACACGCGCCTTGCCCGGGTGGCCGCCTGGCGGACCGAATCCTGCTTCGACGCCGCCGAGCGCTCCGCGCTGGAGATGGCCGAGGCCATCACCTCGATGACCGACCCGCAGGACATGGCCCCGGACGAGATCTGGGAGGAGTCCGCCCGCCACTACAACGACGAGCAGCTCGGCGCGCTCGTCATGCACATCGGCCTGGTCAACTTCTGGAACCGGGTCAATGTCGCCACCCAGCAGGAACCCGCGGTCTGGCGCTGAGGAAGAGGAAAGGGACACCGCACCGTGCTGAAACTCATCAACGCCGGCCTGGGCCGGACCGGCACCACCTCACTGAAAGCGGCCCTGGACCGGCTCGGCCTCGGCCCCTCCTTCCACATGTTCGACATCGTCGGCGACGAAGAACGCCTCACCCGCTGGGAGAAGATCGTCTGCGACGGGCAACGCCCCGACTGGGCGGCCCTGTTCGACGGCTACACCTCCGCGGTCGACGGCCCCTGCGCGGTCTACTACCAGCAGATCAGCCAGGCGTTCCCCGACGCCAAGGTGATCCTCACGGTCCGCGACGCCGACAGCTGGTACCGCAGCACCTACGACACGCTGTACCAGTTCGCCCTGCGCAGCATGCAGAACCCGCCGCCGCCCGGATCCCAGCAGGCCCGGCTGTTCCGCGTCACCAGCACCATGGTCTGGGACGGCCTGTTCGGCGGCCGGTTCGCCGACAAGGACCACGCCATCGAGGTCTACCACCAGCACAACGAGGACGTCGTACGCACCCTGGGCGCGGACAACGTCCTCGTCTACGACGTGCACCAGGGCTGGGAACCGCTGTGCGCCCACCTCGGGGTCCAGGCACCCCGGGAGGACTTCCCGCGCGCCAACGACAGCGCGTCCATGCGCCGGCGGATCGCCCAGGCGTCCTCCGGAACCGGCCCGGTCCCCACCGGCTGAGACAGCGAGGAGCAAGCGGTGCTGATCTCGGAAATGACGGTCCCCGGCGCCTACCGCGTCCAGCCCGAGCCCCTGAGCGACCGGCGGGGCCACTTCTTCGAATCGGTGAAGGCCAGCGCCCTGCTGGCCGACAGCGGCTGGGACTTCACCGTCCGCCAGGTCAACTACTCGGTCTCCCGGCGCAACACCCTGCGCGGCATCCACGGCACCAAAGTCCCGCCCGGCCAGGCCAAGTTCGTCACCTGCGTACGCGGCAGCGCGCTCGACATCGCCGTCGACATCCGCGTGGGCTCGCCGACGTTCGGCCACTACGACGTTACCCACCAGAGCCCGGAGACGGGAACGGCCGTCTACCTGCCCGACGGCGTCGGCCACGCCTTCCTCGCCCTCAGCGACGACACCTGCATGAGCTACCTCTGCTCGCAGGAGTACGAGCCGGGAACCATGATCGACGTCGACGCGCTCGACCCGGCCCTCGCCCTGCCGTGGGACCTGAAGGAACCGCCGATCCGCTCGGACAAGGACGCCGCGGCCCCCACCCTGGCCGAGGCGGCCGCGGCCGGTCTCCTGCCGACCTTCGAACAGTGCCTGCCGTTGCTGTGGGCCCCAAGGGCTCGCAGTATTCCGGGCGTTTCTGCCCGGAAGGTCCGTCGCATCACCAAAGCGTGAGGGCTTCGGTTTGGGTACGGTCTCTCGTTTCTGTCTGCTGCTGGTGCGGCAGGGTTTCGCCACCTGCCCGCCCCCGCCCGGCTTTGCGTCCGGGCGGGGTGGTGCGGGTCTTGTGGTCGGCTCCACGAGGCTTCGACACCGCTGGGGTGTCCGGGTCTGCGGCCACTCCGCTACCCGTTGCTGCGGCTGCCGCGAGCGCGGCGAGGTTATGTGCGGCGTTGGCGTCCCGGTCGAGGACCAGGCCGCAGGCGTCGCAGTGGTAGGTCCGGATGTGCAGCGGCAGTTTGGCTTTCACCACGCCGCACCCGGAGCAGGTCTTGGAGGAGGGGAACCAGCGATCGGCGGCCACGATGCGGCAACCGTTGCGGCGGGTCTTGTAGGTGAGCTGTCGGCGGATCTCACCGAATGCGGCGTCGGCGATATGCCGGGCCAGGCGCCGGTTGCGGAGCATCCCGGCAACGTTGAGGTCTTCGACCACCACGGTGCCGTACTCGGCCGCCACGGCACTGGTCAGCTTGTGCAGGGCGTCTTCCCGGAGGTTCGCGACGCGGTAGTGCACCCTGCTGCGTGCCTTGTTGGCCTTCTCCCACCGGCGGGACGGCTGCTGTCCGGTACGGCGGTCCGGGCCCCGGCGGCGGGACACCGTACGGGAGGCAAGGCGCAGCTCCTTCAATGCGGCATCGAGGTGCCGAGGATTGGACACCTCGCGGATCTCGCCGGTGCTGTCGGCCATGACCGCCAGGGTCTTGATGCCGAGGTCGATGCCGACCGCGACGCCCGGGCGGGCGACCCTCGCCAGGTCACGCTTCACCTCGGCCTGGAAAGAGACGAACCAGCGGCCACGTTCGTGGCGGACGGTCGCAGACAGGATGCGGGCACTCCCGGCCTGCACGCGGACCAGAAGCTTGCCCGTGGGATCGTGGACGCGGATGGTTCCGAGCCTGGGCAGCGTGACATGCCGACCGTCGGTCTCGACGCGGATGGTGCCGGTGGTGAACCGGCACGACAGACGCGCCTTCCGCTTCGACTTGAACCGGGGCATTCCCACCGAACGCCCACGCCGCTTGCCCTGCTTCGACGTCGCGTAGTTGTCGAACGCTGCGGCGGCGTTCGCCAGACCGGTGTTGTAGGCCTCCTTGGAGTTTTCCTGCCACCAGGACGCGAACCTCGGGTCGGTGTGCTTGACGGCGTTGAACGCCCTGCGCAGCGCGGGCAGCGACCACGACCGCCACGACGTCAGACCTGCCTCGGCAATCCCGTAGGACTCCTCGGCCCTGCGCTGCCACCACGCCGCCTCGACCCAGCCCACAGCCCAGTTGAACGCCGCCCGCGCCGCGCCGCAGTGCGACCGCAGAGCCCGCTCCTGGGCGGCGTTGGGGTCCAACGAGAACCGGAACGCCTGCACCACAAACCCGGGCTCCGCCTGGAACTTCTTCACTCGGCGGGCCTCACCGGTCGCAGCGGCCACCGCTCGGGCCGCCCGGGTCTTTGCCGTCCGCCGCCCACTCGGAAAGCTTCACACCGAACAAGATAGCAACTGAGAAGAGAAGGCTGAGACTCACTGATGGATCCGCATCAGTTGTTAGCTCCACCGGGTCTCGCAGTGCTGAACAGCGCGGGCGGCCGCATCGACGGATGACACCGAGCCCTCCCGGCCGAAACCAGGAAGAACGGCATTCAGCGTCCGCGGACGCTCGCTGCCGTTCCTCGTTCCCGCTCGTATTCGCCGAAGACCTCACCCGCCGCCGTTCATCCGGGCTCCCGGCCCAGGGCGTGCTCCCGGATGCGGGCCATCAAGGCGGCCTGCCGCAGCAGTTCGTGATGGTGCGCCGCCCGCAGGCCCGGATCGCGCACCGCGTCGTGGAAGGCGGTGAACACCCCGAGGAACTGGTCGGAGGCCGGGGCGGTGATCCGGGTCTCGCGGTCCCGCTGCTGCAGCCGCAGCACCGGACGGGCGCTCGGCGAGGGGGTGAACGCCCACTCCAGGACCAGACGCCCCTCGCTTCCCCACAGGTCGTACGTCGAGCGGTAGCTGTGGGACAGGCCGAAGGAACAGTTCGCGGTGACACCGGCGCCGTCCCGCAGCAGCGCCACCCCGGACACGTCCACGCCCCGCTGCGGATCGAACGTCAGGCCCGCCCCCAGCACCTGCGCCTGCGGCTCCAGATACTCCTGGGCCGCCCGCACCGGATAGCAGCCGACCTCCCACAGCGCCCCGCCGCCCAGATCCGCCTGGTACTTGATCCCGGCCGGGTCGGTCGGCGGAATGCCGAACACACCGTTGTAGGAACGCAGTTCCCCGATGGCCCCGTCCGCCACCAGGGACCGCGCCTGCTCGTGCTGGGGATGGCGCAGGAACGCGAAGTTCTCCATGACGAGCAGCCCGCGCTCCTCGGCGAGCGCGATCAGCGACCGGGCACTGTCCTCGCGGGGCACCGCCGGCTTCTCGAGCAGGACATGCTTTCCCGCCTCCAGCGCCCGGCGCGCCCACCGTGCGTGCTCGCTGTTGGGCAGCGGGATGTAGACCGCGTCGATGTCGGGCAGTTCCAGGAGCCGCTCGTAACCCGCGACGGCCTTGCAGCCGGCCCGGGCCGCGACGCCCTCGGCCTTCTCCCGGCTGCGGCTCGCGACCGCCACCAGATGGAACGGCGACTCCTCGATCGCCGGGAGGGCCCGCCGCACCGCGATGTCGGCGCACCCGATGATGCCTATACCGGCCCTCTGCTCGGATTCAAGAACGGGTGTCAGATCTTCGATGTTCACAGGCCCACCTAAAAGACGACAGAGAAATTCGCATGCCTGAACCGGGATAAGGCCAGCCTGAGTAAACGGCACCGGGTTTGTCAACATTCACGCCATTCACGGTCCCGTGACATCCGGGGAGGCTTTTGAACGTGTGTTACCCCAATATAAAGTGCGGACATCGCCTAATGGGCACGAAGTCACTGAGGAGGCGCCACGGTGAAGGGCATCATCCTGGCCGGCGGCAATGGCACGAGACTCCATCCGATCACGCTCGGTGTCTCGAAGCAAATGCTCCCGGTTTACGACAAGCCGATGATTTACTACCCGCTTTCGGCCCTGATGCTGGCGGGAATCACGGAGATCGAGATCATCACCACCCCCGACGACCTGGAGATGTTCCGCCGCCTGCTGGGCGACGGCTCCTGGCTCGGCATCTCCCTGACCTACGCGGAACAGGACAAGCCCCGCGGGCTCGCCGACGCGTTCCTGGTCTCCGCGGACCACATCGGCGACGACTCCGTCGCCCTGGTCCTGGGCGACAACATCTTCCACGGCTACGAATTCGGGCCCATGCTCCAGCGGGCCGCCCAGAACATCGAGGGCTGCGTCCTGTTCGGCTACCCGGTGCGCGACCCCGAGCGCTACGGCGTCGGCACCCTCGACGACCAGGGAAAGCTCATCGCCCTCGAGGAGAAGCCCACCCAGCCGCAGACCAACATGGCGATCACCGGGCTCTACCTCTACGACAACCAGGTCGTGGACATCGCCCGCGGGCTGCGGCCCTCCGAACGCGGAGAACTGGAGATCACCGACCTCAACCGGGTCTACATGGAACGGGGCGAGGCCACCCTGATCCCGCTCGGCCGCGGCTTCGTCTGGCTGGACACCGGAACCCACGACGCGCTGATGGAGGCGGGGGACTACGTCCAGGTCCTCGAACACCGCCAGGGCGTACGCATCGCCTGTCTCGAAGAGATCGCCTGGCGCATGGGATACATCGACCAGGAGGCCTGCTACCGGCTCGGAAGCCGCCTCTCGAACTCTTCCTACGGGCAGTACGTCATGGAAATGGCCCAGGCGGGCTGAGGACGAACGGCACCCCGGAACACCGAAATCCGCCCCCTCACCGGAAGAAGTCCCATCGCCATGAAATTCCTGTTCACCGTCGGCGGCAGCCAGGCGGCCGTCTTCGGCGTCGCCCCCCTCGCCACGGCCGCACGCAGCGCGGGCCACGAGATCCTCCTCGCCGCCGACGAACCCCTGATGGCGGCCGCGCAGTCCGTCGGCCTGCCCGCGGTCTGCATCACACCCGAGCGCATGCGCTACGGACAGGACGCCCTGACCGCCGCCGGCCGCCTCGACGCCCTGCTGGAACTGACCGGGCAGTGGAGCCCCGACCTGGTCGTCGGCGGCCTCTCCCACGTCCCCAGGGTGCTCGCCGCCCGCCTCAAGGTCCCCTACGTCCGCCACATATGGCACATCGCCCCGATGGCCCGCCGCGACCGCACGGCCGTGGCCGAACTGAAGCCGGAACTGGAACGCCTGGGCCTGACCGAACTGCCGCCCCCCGACCTCTTCATCGACCTGTGCCCGCCGTCCCTGCGCCCGCCCGGCGCCCCCGCCGCACAGTCGATGCGCTGGGTCCCCCGGGTGAGCCAGCGCCGGCTCGAACCGTGGATGTACACCCGCCCCGCAGACCGCCGCCGCGTCCTGATCACCGCGGGAACCCGCAACCTCATGCTCGACACCCCCGGCAGCTCGCTGCGCACCCTGGTCGAGGAACTGACCGGCGCGGGAGCCGAGGTCCTCATCGCCGCACTCCCCGAGGCCGCCGAACAGTTCGGCTCCCAGCTGGGCGACGTCCGTATCGGCTGGATCCCCCTGGACGTCGTCGCCCCCACCTGCGACCTGGCCGTCCACCACGGCGGCGCGACCACCGCCATGACCCTCATCAACGCGGGCGTGCCCCAGCTGATCATCCCCGACAACGGCTACGGCAAGGCCGTCGCCCAGTCCATCAGCGACTTCGGCGCCGCCGTCATGGTCGACCGGCACCGGCCCGAGCCCGGCCGCAGCCCCGACGAGATCACGGCCGACGGCTGCCGCGCGATCCTCTCCGACCCCCGCTACGCCGAGCGGACCCGGCTCCTCGCCGAGGAGAGCGCGTCGCTGCCCACCCCCGCCGAGGTCCTGCACGCCATCGAGGCCCTCACCGCCCGCTGAACCAGAGCGCGGCCGGCCGGTTCCCCGGCCGGCCGCATCCGCTTGCCACGCGCAGCGCCCGAGCACGCGCAGCGCCCACGCACATCGCCCTGGGACCTG
>NZ_JBHWVI010000237.1:0-13182 GCF_042737005.1 Streptomyces sp. NPDC060027 | reverse complement strand
TGACATGAGTGTGCGCGGGGGCGGCCGACGGTGCGCGTCGGCCGCCCCCGGGACCCGCGGGCGCACGAAAGGCATGTGGCAGGGGGCGCTGACCAGATCTTTCGACGCAAGGGGTGCTAGAGCGACATGACAACCACCGACTACTCGACTCCCGTCCCCTATCAAGAGGTGACGGACCACAACGGCCGCGTGTATCGCATCGGCGAGTCCGATGTCGACATCATGGGCCGCAAACGCGCATGGATGGTCTTCCTGCCCTGGGCGGGCATGATGGGCATCAGCTCCGCCGAGTACGCGTTCACGTCGGCGGAGGACACGCTCCACGAGGCTCATCTGTGGAGCAGCGGACACATCTTCTGGCTGATGGGCGTCTGGGTGTTCTTCCAGGCGGCCGTGGCCTTCCCGGCCGGGCAACTGCGCGAGAGCGGCAGGCTCCCGGCCCGTACGGCGATGCTGCTGGGCGCGCTCGGCACCCTGCTCGGCTATGTGTCCCTGGCGTTCGCGCCGAACGTGGCGGTCGCCTATCTCGGCTTCGGCATGTGCAGCGGCATCGGTGCCGGTCTCGTCTACGCGACCAGCGTGAACATGGTCGGCAAGTGGTATCCGGAGCGCAAGGGCGGCAAGACGGGTTTCGTCAACGGCGGTTTCGCCTACGGGTCCGTGCCCTTCGTCTTCCTGTTCACCTCGTACATGGATCTGGGCAACTACCGGGGCGTCCTGGTGGGTGTCGGTCTGCTCTGCTGTGCGGTGGTCGCGGTGTCCGGCTGGTTCTACAAGGACCCGCCGAAGGGCTGGTGGCCGGCGAACGTGGATCCGCTGAAGGTGTCGGACGACCCGAAGGTCCGGCGGGCGCTGGAGAAGAACCCGCCGGCGGTGAAGCAGTACACCCCCAAGGAGGCCTCGCGTACCCCCGTTCTGTGGATGATGTGGTTCTGTCTGCTGTGCACGGCCGGGATCAACATCTTCGGCATCGCCTTCCAGGTCCCGTTCGGCAAGGACATGGGCTTCGCGGGCGGGATCGTGGCCACGGCGATGTCCCTGAAGGCCATCGTCAACGGCACCGGGCGCGGTGTCATCGGCTGGATCTCCGACCGGTTCGGACGGCGCCACACCCTGATCATCGTGTGTCTGGTGCTGGGCACGGCGCAGTTCGGCGTCCTGGTCTCCGGCCAGATGGGCAGCATGCCGTTCTTCCTGTTCTGCTCCATGGTCTCGGGCTTCGGCGGCGGCGCGATCTTCCCGCTCTTCGCGGCCATGACGGCCGACTACTTCGGTGAGAACAACAACGCCTCCAACTACGGGATGGTCTACAGCTCGAAGCTGATCTCGGGCCTGGTGGGCTCCGGCATGGGCGCGGTCGTCGTCGGCGCGTGGGACTACCAGGGCGCGTTCGTGCTCGCCGGGTCCATCGGTCTGGCGTCCGCCGTGCTGGCCCTGTTCCTCAAGGCACCGGGCCGGCCGCAGGCCCGGACCATCGTTCCCAATCCGCACCCGCTCGGCGAGGAGATGGCGTGACCTCGGGCTGACACCCGCGAGCGTGTGGCGAAAGAACGGCCCGTACGAGGGGGCCCTCCCCGCGAGTCGGCGGAGAGGGCCCCCTCGTGTGCCGGGCCGTGCCGGGCCGTGCCGTGCTGTGCCTGCTGCTGCCGGGCGGTGGGGCGGCTAGGGGCTGTCGTTGCCGCCGAACGCCGCGTCGAACGATGCCGACGCCGGCTCGAAGTCGTACGCCTTGAGGCGGGTCAGGGCCTCGGGCGCTCCCTGGAGCCGGTCCATGCCCGCGTCCTCCCACTCGACCGAGACGGGCCCCGCGTAGTCGATGGAGCGCAGCATGCGGAAGACGTCCTCCCAGGGCACGTCGCCGTGGCCCGCGGAGACGAAGTCCCAGCCGCGCCGCGGGTCGCCCCAGGGCAGGTGGGAGCCGAGCCGGCCGTTGCGGCCGTCGAGACGCTTGCGGGCCTCCTTGCAGTCGACGTGGTAGATCCGGTCGCGGAAGTCGTAGAGGAATCCGACCGGGTCGAGGTCCTGCCAGACGAAGTGCGACGGGTCGAAGTTGAGGCCGAAGGCGGGCCGGTGGTCGACCGCCTCCAGGGCCTTGTGCGTCGTCCAGTAGTCGTAGGCGATCTCGCTCGGGTGGACCTCGTGCGCGAACCGGACGCCCTCGGCGTCGAAGACGTCCAGGATCGGGTTCCAGCGGGCGGCGAAGTCCTCGTAGCCGCGCTCGATCATGGACTCGGGGGCGGGCGGGAACATCGCGACGAGGTGCCAGATCGCCGAGCCGGTGAACCCGATGACGGTGTCGACGCCGAAGGCCGCCGCCGCGCGCGCGGTGTCGGCGATCTCGGCGGCGGCCCGCTTGCGCACGCCCTCGGCCTCGCCGTGACCCCAGATACGGGCGGGCAGGATGGCCCGGTGGCGTTCGTCGATGATGGCGTCGCAGACGGCCTGGCCGACCAGATGGTTGGAGATGGCCCAGCACTTGAGACCGTACTTGTCGAGAAGCGCGCGCCGGGACTCGACGTACGACGGATCGTCGAGCGCCTTGTCGACCTCGAAGTGGTCGCCCCAACAGGCGAGTTCGAGTCCGTCGTAGCCGAAGTCACGGGCCAGGCGGCAGACCTCTTCGAGAGGCAGATCGGCCCACTGGCCGGTGAAGAGAGTGAAGTTGCGCGGCATTCCGGGCCTCCTCAGACCGCTACGGGTGTGTACAGGGAGTTCTTCTCGGCGCTCTCCTCGACCGCCGCGAGGACGCGCTGCACCTGCAGCCCGTCGGCGAAGGACGGCGTGGGCGGGCGCCCGGCCGCGATCGCCCGGACGAGGTCGCGGGCCTGGTGCACGAAGGTGTGCTCGTAGCCGAGGCCGTGCCCCGGCGGCCACCAGGCGTCGAGGTAGGGGTGGTCGGGCTCGGTGACGAGGATGCGGCGGAAGCCCGCGTGGCTGGCGGGTTCCGTGTGGTCGTGGTAGGCGAGTTCGTTGAGGCGCTCCAGGTCGAAGGCCAACGAGCCGCGCTCGCCGTTGAGTTCGATGCGCAGGGAGTTCTTGCGTCCGGTGGCGAAGCGGGAGGCCTCGAAGGAGGCGAGCGCTCCGGAGGCGAACCGGGCGGTGAAGAGGGCGGCGTCGTCGACGGTGACGGCGCCCGAACGGGAGCCCGGAACGGCATCGGACCCCGATCCGGAGCCGAACCCGGGACCGGATCCGGGATCGGACGCGCCGTTCTGCGGCACGGCCGACAGCCCACTGGACGCCCGCAGGGGCAGGGGCCGTCGGCGTACGAAGGTCTCGGTGAGGGCGGAGACCCCGCCGAGCGGATCCCCCGCCAGATACTGCGCGAGGTCGACGATGTGGGCCCCGAGGTCGCCGAGGGCGCCGGAACCGGCCGTCTCCTTGCGGAGTCTCCAGGTGAGCGGGAACTCCGGGTCCACCAGCCAGTCCTGAAGGTACGTCACCCGCACGTGCCGCAGGGCTCCGAGGCGGCCCTCGGCGACCATGGAACGGGCGAGCGCCGTGGCGGGGAGCCGCCGGTAGTTGAAGCCCACCATGGACATCTGACCGCGCCCCAGGGCCGAGGCGGCCGCCGCCGCCATGGCCTCGGCCTCGGCGACCGTGTTCGCCAGGGGCTTCTCGCACAGCACGTGCTTGCCCGCGGCCAGCGCGGCGACGGCGATCTCGGCGTGGCTGTCACCGGGTGTGCAGATGTCGACGAGGTCGACGTCGTCCCGGGCGATCAGCGCACGCCAGTCGGTCTCGGCAGCCCCCCAGCCGTGCCGGTCCGCCATCGCCCGCACGGCCTGTCCGTCCCGGCCGCAGACGGCGGCGAGGACCGGGCGGCGCGGCAGGTCGAAGACGCGGCCCACGGTGCGCCAGCCCTGTGAGTGGGCGGCGCCCATGAACGCGTAGCCGACCATGCCCACGCCCAATGGCGGCTTGGCGGCCTCGTCGCCCTGTCCCATGCGGGTGTCCTCCTCGTCGTCGTGGCGCGGTGGGGGTGGGGCCCTGTCTCCCGGACAGGGCCCCCGTGGCGGCGGGGCGCATCACTTGAAGCCGGTGGCCATGTACTGCTTGACGTTGTCCTTGTCGACGACGGCCGAGAAGAGCGTGAGCGACGCCGGGATCTCGAACTCGGCGAGCCCTCCGATGCCCTTGCCCTGCCCGAGGGTGCGGGCGAGGTCGATCGCGGACGCGGCCATGGTCGGCGGGTACAGGACGGTGGCCTTCAGGACACTGTCGTCGGCGTCGATGGCCTGGAAGGCGGAGAGCGCCCCGGCCCCGCCGACCATCAGGAAGTCGTCACGTCCGGCCTGCTCGATGGCCCGCAGCGCCCCCACGCCCTGGTCGTCGTCGTGATTCCACAGGGCGTCGAACTTCGGCTGCGCCTGCAGGAGCTGGGACATCTTGGCCTGGCCCGACTCGACGGTGAACTCGGCCGCCTGGCGGGCGACCTTCTTGATGTTCGGGTAGTTCTTCAGAGCCGCGTCGAAGCCCTCGGTGCGCTGCTTGGTGAGTTCCAGGTTGTCGAGCCCGGCGAGTTCGATGACTCTGGCGCCCGCCTTGCCCTTGAGCTTCTCTCCGATGTAGTGCCCCGCACTGAGGCCCATGCCGTAGTTGTCGCCGCCGATCCAACAGCGGTACGCCTGAGGCGAGTTGAAGATCCGGTCGAGGTTGATGACGGGGATGCCCGCCCGCATGGCCTTGAGACCGACCTGGGTGAGGGCCTTGCCGTCGGCCGGCAGCACGACCAGGACGTCGACCTTCTTGTTGATCAGTGTCTCGATCTGGCCGATCTGGGCGGCCGTGTCGTTGGAGCCTTCGGTGATCTCCAGGGACACGTCCGAGTACTTCTTGGCCCGGCTCCTGGCGTTGTCGTTGATGGCGTTGAGCCAGCCGTGGTCGGCCTGCGGTCCGGCGAAGCCGATGGTGACGTGCTTGCCGGGCTTGTCGTCGGCGGCCGGCTGGTCGTTCGCGGCCGGCTTGTCGTCCTTGGTGTCGTTGCTGGTACAGCCGACGAGGATCGCGCCGGCCGAGACGGCGGCGGTCCCGAAGAGCAGTCCTCTGCGACTGGTCAGGCTCATGGGTTCTGGCATGGCGGTGGACCCTTCCCGTGTCAGGTCGTGCTTGCTGTGCGCCGCTGGACCAGGACCGCGGCCACGATGATCGCGCCCTTGGCGATCTGCTGGACGTCGCTCTGGAGGTTGTTCAGCGCGAAGATGTCGGTGATCGTCGTGAAGATCAGGACGCCGAGCACCGAGCCGGTGATGGTGCCGCGGCCCCCGCTGAGCAGGGTGCCGCCGATGATCGCGGCCGCGATGGCGTCGAGTTCGTAGAGGTTTCCGTTGGTGTTCGTGCCGGAGCCGGACAGGATGATCAGCAGGAAGGCGGCGATGCCGCAGCACAGTCCGGAGAGCAGATAGAGATACAGCCGCTGACGTCGTACGTCGATGCCGGCGAGCCGTGCCGCCTCCGCGTTGCCGCCGACGGCGACCGTGCGCCGGCCGAAGGTGGTGCGGTTGAGGATCAGCCAGCCGAGGACGGTGACGACGGCGAAGACCAGGACCAGCGGCGGGACACCGAGGACGTAGGAGTCGCGTTCGCCGAGCTTGAGGATGCCGTCGACCGAGACGATCTGCGTCCTGCCGTCGGTGATCTGGAGGGCGAGTCCGCGGGCCGAGGCGAGCATGGCGAGCGTCGCGATGAAGGGGACCATCCCGCCGTACGCGACGAGCAGCCCGTTGACCAGGCCGCACCCCAGGCCGACCAGCACCGCGGTGAAGAGGATGCCCGCGAAGCCGTACTCCTGGGTGGCGACCGTGGTGGCCCAGACCGAGGAGAGCGCGACGATCGCGCCGACCGACAGATCGATGCCGCCGGAGGTGATGACGAAGGTCATCCCGACGGTGACGACGCCGATCACCGAGGCCTGGGTGAGGACGAGTTGGAGGTTGCGGGTGTCGAGGAACTCGTCGGGCCTGGTGATGCCGCCGATGACGATCAGGGCGGCGAGGACGCCGAGGAGCGAGAGGGTGCGGACGTCGGCGCGGGCCACGACGGTGCGCCACGCGGGGAGTTCACGCGTCGAAGGCACCATGTCGGTGCCGTCCCGGGGCGGGGACACATGCTGCGTCATGACGCCGGGCTCCCTTCACTGGCCACAGGACTTCCTTCCATCACGAGGTCGAGTACGCGGTGTTCGTCGAGCTCGCGGACGGGTGCCGTGTGCACGACGCGCCCCTCGCGGAGCACCAGGACGCGGTCGGCGAGCCCGAGGACCTCGGGCACTTCGCTGGAGACCAGCAGCACGGCGAGCCCCTCGTCGGCGAGCCGGCGGATCACCGCGTACAGCTCGGCGCGGGCTCCGACGTCGACTCCGCGGGTGGGCTCGTCGAGGAGCAGGACGCGGCAGCCGCGCAGCAGCCAGCGGGCCAGCACGGCCTTCTGCTGGTTCCCGCCGGACAGGGTCCTGACCGGCACCGCGGGGTTGTCGGGGCGCAGGGAGAGCTCGCGGGTGGCCGCCCGGGCCGCGCCGCGTTCGGCCCGCCGGTCGATCCAGCCCCCGTGCGCGTAGCTGGACATGGAGGAGACGGAGACATTGCGGGTGACCGACTCCAGCATCAGCAGGGCCTGCGCCTTGCGCTCCTCGGGGGCCAGTCCGACTCCGGCGCGCACGGCGGCGCGCACGCTGCCGGTGCGCAACGGCTTCCCGTTCACGCTGACCCGGCCGGTGGTCGGCCTGCGTGCCCCGTAGATCGTCTCCAGGATCTCGGAGCGGCCGGAGCCGACGAGTCCGGCCAGGCCGACGATTTCCCCCGGGCGCAGTTCGAGGTCGAGCGGCGCGAACTCCCCTTGCCGGGAGAGGCCTTGGACCGTGAGGACGGGGTCACCCGGTGGCCGCGCGCCGGGCCGGTCCGGGAAGACGTACTCGACGTTGCGTCCCGTCATCAGGGCCACGACCTCGCGGGTCGGTGTCGACCTGGCGGGCAGTCCCCCCGCTACCGCACGCCCGTCCTTGAGTACGGTGACCCGGTCGCCGATGCGGCGGATCTCCTCCAGACGGTGCGAGATGTAGACCACCGCGACACCGGCCGCGGTCAGGTCCCCGACGATGCGGAAGAGGTTGTCGACCTCGTCGGGGTCGAGGGCTGCCGACGGTTCGTCCATGACGATGAGGCGCACCTCGTGGGAGAGCGCCCGTGCCATGGAGACGATCTGCTGCTGGGCCGCGGACAGATCACCGACGAGCCGCGCCGGATCGATCTCGGGATGCCCGAGTCGCTTGAGAAGGGCGGCGGTTGCCGCCTTGGCGGCCTTGCCCCGTACGACGAAGCCGACGGCGGTGGGTTCATGTCCGAGGTGGACGTTCTCGGCGACCGACAGCCCCTCCACCAGGTCGAGTTCCTGGTAGATGGTGGCGATGCCCAGGCGCATGGCGGCGATCGGGGACTTGAGGGTGACGGGCTCGCCGCGCCAGTCGATGGTGCCGTCGTCGGGCTGGTGGGCGCCGGCCAGGACTTTGATGAGGGTGGACTTCCCGGCGCCGTTCTGGCCCAGCAGGCAGTGCACTTCGCCGGCCTGGACGTCGAGGTCGACGCCGTCGAGGGCCCGGACGCCGGGGAACGACTTGGTGATGCCGGACATGGTGAGCAGGGGTGGTTCTGGTGCCATGACGGTTCCCTCGGGCAGGCGTGCGGGCCGGTTGCCGGGCGGTGCGCGTACGGGGCGGGCGGTTTCGGGCACGGCGGAGCGGGACGCGGCGCCGGTGGTCCGATTCCTGGAGGTGACTTACGCGGGCGAGAAAAGGTGGTCGCTGATCAGCCGGGCCCCGCCGATGACTCCGGCGGTCGGGCCCAGCTCCCCGAGGACGATGGGCAGATTGCCGGTCGCGAGCGGAAGCGACTGGCGGTAGACCTGGGTGCGGATCGCGGCGAGCAGGGTGTGGCCGAGACCTGTCACCCCACCGCCGATCACCACCAGGCCGGGATTGAAGAAGCTGACGAGTGCGGCGATGACCTGGCCGGTGCGGTTGCCGCCCTCCCGGATCAGATCGAGCGCGGTGGCGTCGCCCGCCGCGGCGGCCGCGGCGACGTCGACGGCGCTCAGCCCGCCGTTCGTCTCCAGCCGCGAGGCGAGCTCGGCCGACAGTCCCTGCCGAGCGGCCTCCACGGCGTCGCGCGCGAGCGCGGCGCCGCTGAAGTGGGCCTCCAGGCAGCCCCGGTTGCCGCAGGCGCACGGCCTCCCGTCGGGCACCGCCTGGATGTGCCCGATGTCGCCGGCGCTGCCCGTCGCACCGCGATGGACCTCACCGCCGACGACGATGCCGCAGCCGATGCCGGTGCCGATCTTGACGCAGAGGAAGTCGCCCACGGAGCGTGCGACGCCCGCGTGCTGCTCCCCCATGGCCATCAGGTTCACGTCGTTGTCGACCATGACCGGACAGCCGAGTTCCTGGCTGAGCGCCTCGCGGACCGGTAAGCCGTCCCAGCCGGGCATGATCGGCGGGGCGACCGGGACACCCTCGGGGAAACGGACGGGACCCGGAACGCCGATCCCGGCGCCGTCGAACCCCTCCGCGAACCCCGATGCCTTCAACTTCGCCGCCATGGCGAGCACTTGCTCGGACACCGCGACGGGACCCTCGCGTACGTCCATGGGCTGGTTGATGTGCCCGAGGATCTCCAGCTCCGCGTTGGTCACGGCCACGTCGATCGAGGTCGCGCCGATGTCGACGCCGAGGAAGCGCAGCGCCGGTGCGAGCCGGACGTTGTGCGAGCGGCGTCCGCCCCGTGAGGCGGCGAGTCCGTCGGCCACCACGAGCCCGGTCTCCAGCAGCCGGTCCACCTCGACGGCCAGTTTCGACCGCGAGAGGTCGATCTGATCGCCCAGCTGGGCACGGGAGTTGGGGCCACCGTCGCGCAACAGCCGCAGCAGCCTGGCCTGATGAGCGTTCGCGGGTCGTGCCGTCATACGTCTCACGAGCCCCTCCCCGCCTCGACCGGCCGGCGTCCGTCAGGTTCCGGCCAACCTCACCGGCCCTGCTTTCGAGGGGAACGTAGCAGTGGCTGCCGGGAGTTGGAAGAAGTCGCGCAGGAATTCCCGCGCACTTTCCCCACTCGCAGGACAAAGGGAGGCCGGCGGCAGGAGCGCCGGACTCTCGGCGGTACGGCCGCATACGTTCTCCGCACCGATCTGTCGCGCGGGACACATGAGCACGGCGGGGAACGAGGCGGGCCACGCGTCGGTGGGCGAACCGGCGCAGCCGGCGGCGCGGAGGGTGCCGGGTCCGTCCCCGGCCGGGGAAGCGGGTGCGGCGGCGCGTTCGGTGCCGGCCGAGGCGGCGCACCCGTCAGGTGGCGACCCCGTGGACCCACCAGCGGAGGAGACGGGATGTACGGCGCGTACGGTCGCTGAACTTCCCGCTCTGGTCGCGGTGTTGGTCGTGATGCACGGCGCGGAGGCCCGCTGGTCGCCGTGCCGCCCGGCCTCGCGACCGGGCGGGGGCCCGAGCCGGGGCTCGGGGAGGGTTTCCGTCGGCTGACTACTTCTCGCGCTCGTGGTACATCTTCCGCGTGTGCTCCGTGTGGGCCCGCATGACCGCGGTGGCGCGCTGTTCGTCACGTTCCGCTATCGCGGCGATCAGTTCGCGGTGTTCGATCCAGGACTGCCGGCCGCGCTGCCGGGCCACCGGCGTGTAGTACCAGCGGACCCGGCGGTCGACCTGTGCGGCGAGTTCGGCGAGGACCGTGTTGCCGGCGAGTTCCATCACCTTGGCGTGCAGCCGCGCGTTCATGGCGACCGCGCCGTCCACGTCGTCGGCGGCGACCGCCCGCTCGCCCTCCGCGCACAGGTCCTCGAGCGCGGTGACGGCGGCGGCGCCCGCGTTGGCGGCGGCGAGCCGGGCGGCCTCGGCCTCCAGGAGCGTACGGACGGTGAGGAGCTGGTCGGCCTCCTCCTCGGTCGGCTCGTGCACGAACGCGCCCTGGGCGGGCCGCAGATCGACCCATCCCTCGGTGCTCAGCCGCTGGAGGGCCTCACGCACGGGCTGCCGGGACACCCCGAGGTGACCGGCGAGTTCGCTCTCGACGAGATGCTGGCCCGGCTGGAGGGCGCGGGTGGTGATGAGTTCCAGCAGCGCCTCGTAGACACGGTCGCGCAGCGGACCGGGCCGCTCGAGCTTGGGTACCGCTCCCTGAGGCAGGCCTGTCGACAACATCACGGTCCCTCCTGGGCAGCGCCGTCGCCGCGATAGGAAAGTCGATTATCAATTGTCTTTCGCCTACAGTCTACGGCGCACAAAGGCCGACGGGCACGGGAGTTGGGCTTGTCACACCCGGGCGCGCGGGCGCCGGACGAGCAGCTCAGGCCGCCTCAGGGACAGCGGACGACCTGCCCGGCGTAGGACAGGTTGCCGCCGAAGCCGAACAGCAGGACGGGGTCGCCGGTGGAGATCTCGCCGCGCTCGACGAGCTTGGAGAAGGCCAGCGGGATGCTCGCGGCGGAGGTGTTCCCGGACTCGACGACATCCCGCGCGACGACGGCGTTGACCGCGCCGATCTTCAGGGCGAGGGGTTCGATGATGCGCAGGTTGGCCTGGTGCAGGACGACTCCGGCGAGGTCCTCGGGCACGAGGCCGGCCCGCTCGCAGGCCTTGCGGGCGATCGGCGGGAGCTGCGTGGTGGCCCAGCGGTAGACGCTCTGCCCCTCCTGCGCGAACCGCGAGGGAGTGCCCTCGATGCGCACGGCGTGCCCCATCTCGGGCACCGAGCCCCACAGCACCGGCCCGATGCCGGGCTCCTCGCCCGCGGGACAGGCCTCGACGACGGCGGCCCCCGCGCCGTCCCCGACGAGGACGCAGGTCGTGCGGTCGGTCCAGTCCGTCACGTCGGTCATCTTGTCGGCGCCGATGACCAGCGCCCGGGTCGCGGCACCGGCGCGCACGGCGTGGTCTGCGGTGGCGAGGGCGTGGGTGAAGCCGGCGCAGACGACGTTGACGTCCATGGCGGCCGGCGAGGGGATGCCGAGGCGGGCGGCGACGCGCGCGGCCATGTTCGGGGAGCGGTCGACGGCCGTCGAGGTGGCGACGAGGACGAGGTCGATGTCGCTCGGCGTCAGGCCGGCCGCGGCGAGCGCCTTGGCGGCGGCGTGCGCGGCGAGCTCGTCGACCGGTTCGTCGGGCCCGGCGATGTGGCGCGTCCGGATGCCCACCCGGCTCGTGATCCACTCGTCGCTGGTGTCGACCAGGCCCGCCAGGTCCTCGTTGGTGAGTACCTTGGCGGGCTGGTAATGGCCGACGGCGGCGATCCGTGAGCCGTTCATGAGTGGTCCCCCTCGTGCTTCGGTAGCGGGATCCACCAGTCTGATCAATGACTCACGGGTACGACGGCAGGTGATGCCACAGGATTGGGACGCCAGGCTTGTCGGCTTCTGTCAGACTCTCGGACGCCCGATCTACCCCGAGAACAGTTGTGTCGCCTTCTGGACGAGCTCGTAGAGGCCGTAGCACAGGGGGGCGCCCACCCACAGCCAGGCGAAGGCGATCAGCGGTCGCCGGTCAGGCGGACTCGGGCTGCTGTCGTGCGACATCGGCGGCCTCCCTCGGTGCGGGGATGTGGTGGCGGGCATGGACGGGCCGTACGAACTCGTTCGCGACGAAGCCGACGGCGAGCAGCCCGATCATGATCAGGAACGACAGCCCGTACAGGGAGGAGCCGTGTTTGCCGGCCGCTTCCTGATGGTCCGCGATCCAGTTGACGATCAGCGGGCCGAGGACACCGGCGGTGGACCAGGCGGTGAGCAGCCGGCCGTGGATGGCGCCCACCTGATAGGCGCCGAACAGGTCCTTCAGATACGCCGGGATCGTGGCGAAGCCTCCGCCGTAGAAGGAGAGGATCACCAGCGCGGCGAGGATGAACAGCGGCTTGGAGGAGTCCCCGAGCCAGGCGATGAGCCCGTACATCAGCGCGCCGACCCCGAGATAGACGCGGTAGATGTTCTTGCGTCCGATCAGGTCGGAGGTCGAGGACCAGCCGATCCGGCCCGCCATGTTGGCCGCGGAGAGCAGGGCGACGAACCCGGCGGCGGCCGAGACGGAGACCGGTGTGGAGGAGTCCGCGAAGAAGTCCGTGATCATCGGGGCGGCCTTCTCCAGGATGCCGATGCCCGCGGTCACGTTCATGCAGAGCACGATCCACAGACACCAGAACTGCGGGGTGCGTACGGCGCCGCGCGCGGAGACCTGGACCCCGTCGAGCGCGCTCGGCCCGGACGCGGACGGCTTCTCGCCTCGGGGCACGCGCACCAGCAGCACCCCGAGCGTCATGAACACGGCATACGTCAGCCCGTGCACGAGGAAGGCGAGCGCGATCCCGGAGGAGTCGGAACCGAACGACTTCAGCATCTGGGCGGACCAGGGCGAGGCGATCAGCGCGCCGCCGCCGAAGCCCATGATCGCGATGCCGGTGGCCATGCCGGGCCGGTCCGGGAACCACTTGATCAGGGTGGAGACAGGTGAGATGTAGCCGATGCCGAGGCCGGTCCCGCCGACGAAGCCGTAGCCGAGCACGATCAGCCAGTACTGCTCGGTGGCGGCGCCCAGCGCGGCGATGAGGAAGCCGGAGGAGAAGCAGACGAGGGCGACGGTCATGGCCCAGCGCGGTCCGTTGCGCTCGACGAGCGTGCCTCCGAACGCGGCCGACAGACCGAGCATCACGATGCCGAGCTGGAAGGGCAGCGCGCTCTGGGTTCCGCTGAGTCCGAGCGCGGATTCGAGCGGCGGCTTGAAGACGCTCCAGGCGTAGGCCTGGCCGATGGAGAGGTGGACCGACAGGGCGGCCGGCGGGACGAGCCAGCGGCTCCAACCGGGCGGTGCGACAGGAGGGCTCATGATCCGGAACGATAGGAAGCGGTTGCCCGACTGTGAACCCACGCGGCGCGAACGGGGCGACCGTGTGCGATGAGCGGTCCCCCTGACGCGACGAACGGTCACCGGGTCCGGATTCCTCGCGCCGCGCGCGGAGTGCCCCGAAGCCCCCGGCGTCGTCAGGCCCCTTGCCCCCGCCCATTCCATCCTGTAGACAATATTTCGTCGACAGAGTTCGGAAGTTCCTCGGTACCCTCGACCGAACGGAGCGCCACACAGTGAGAGTCGCAGTTCTCGGCGCCGGTGCGATCGGCGCCTACGTCGGCGCCGAGACTGTC
>NZ_JBHWVI010000236.1:0-13240 GCF_042737005.1 Streptomyces sp. NPDC060027 | reverse complement strand
GCGGTGTGCAGCACCGCCCGGTCCTCGGTCACGTTGATCTTCTCGCCCCGGAACATCGCGTCCCGCAGCCCGAACACATCGGTCGCCGCGGCCAGTTCCTGGAGCAGGGCGAGGGTCTCGTCGGTGATCAGATGCTTGGAGTAGTCGATCCGCAGGTCACCGACCTGTAGGACATAGCGCTCGGCGCGCGCGGGGTCGGCGGCGAACAGCTCGCGCAGCCGCGGGTGGAGCAGCGCGGTAGCGCGGTGGTCCTCCAGGGCCACCCACTCCGGGCGCCGTGTGGGCTTGGGGGAGTCAGACATGACGGGGGGTCTCCTTGGTGGCCTTGCCCCGCAGGGCGACGGCGTACATCTCGTCCGCGTCGAGCCGGCGCAGTTCCTCGGCGATCAGTTCGGAGGTGGAGCGCACCTTCAGCGCGAGGGTGCGGGAGGGCTGTCCGGGCAGCGACAGCGTGGCCAGCGGCCCTTCGGGGCGGTCGATCACGATCTCGCCGTTCGCGGTGCCGAGCCGGACGGCGGTCACCACGGGGCCCGCGGTGACGACGCGCTCGGTCTTGACCTGGAGGCGGGCCTCCAGCCAGCGGGCCAGCAGTTCGGCGCTCGGGTTGTGCGCCTCGCTCTCGACGGCCGCGGAGATCACCTTCGCCCGGGCCTGGTCGAGGGCCGCCGCCAGCATCGAGCGCCACGGTGTCAGCCGGGTCCACGCCAGGTCGGTGTCGCCCGGCGCGTACGAGGCGGCGCGGGATTCGAGCGCCTGGAGCGGGGTCTCGACGGCGTACATGTCGGTGATCCGGCGCTGCGCGAGGGCGCCCAGCGGGTCCTTGACCGGGTTGTCGGGCGCGTCCACCGGCCACCAGACGACGACCGGGGCGTCCGGCAGCAGCAGCGGCAGGACCACCGAGTCGGCGTGGTCGGAGACCTCGCCGTAGGTCCGCAGGACGACCGTCTCGCCGGTGCCGGCGTCGGAACCGACGCGTACCTCCGCGTCCAGACGGGAGTTGGTGCGGTCGCGCGGGGTGCGGGCGACGCGCTTGATCACGACCAGCGTGCGCGAGGGGTGCTCGCGGGAGGCCTCCTCGGCCGCCTTGATCGCGTCGTAGGCGTTCTCCTCGTCGGTGACGATGACCATCGTCAGGACCATGCCCACGGCGGGGGTGCCGATGGCACGGCGCCCCCGTACGAGCGCCTTGTTGATCTTGCTTGCCGTGGTGTCGGTCAGGTCGATCTTCATGGCCTGCGCCAGCTCCGTCCGTCTCGTGCGAGCATCTCGTCGGCTTCCTTCGGGCCCCAGCTGCCCGAGGGGTACTGCGCGGGCGTGCCGTGCTTCTCCCAGTACCCCTCGATCGGGTCGAGGATCTTCCAGGACTCTTCCACCTCCTGGTGACGGGGGAAGAGATTGGCGTCGCCGAGCAGGACATCCAGGATCAGTCGTTCGTACGCCTCGGGGCTGGACTCGGTGAACGACTCGCCGTACGCGAAGTCCATCGTGACGTCCCGGATCTCCATCGACGTACCCGGCACCTTCGATCCGAAGCGCACCGTCATGCCCTCGTCGGGCTGCACGCGGATGACGATCGCGTTCGCGCCGAGCTCCTCGGTGGCGGTGGAGTCGAAGGGGGAGTGCGGCGCGCGCTGGAAGACCACCGCGATCTCCGTCACCCGCCGGCCCAGGCGCTTCCCGGTCCTGAGATAGAAGGGGACGCCCGCCCAACGGCGGTTGTCCACCTGGAGTTTGACGGCCGCGTAGGTGTCGGTCGTCGAGCCGGGGTCGATGCCGTCCTCCTGGAGGTAGCCGCGCACCCTCTCGCCGCCCTGCCAGCTCGCCGCGTACTGGCCGCGCACGGTGTGCTCGCCCAGGTTCTCCGGCAGCTTCACCGCCTTGAGGACCTTGAGCTTCTCGGCGAGCAGCGACTCGGCGTCGAAGGCCGCCGGCTCCTCCATGGCGGTCAGCGCCATCAGCTGGAGGAGGTGATTCTGGATCACGTCCCGGGCGGAGCCGATGCCGTCGTAGTAGCCGGCCCGGCCGCCGATCCCGATGTCCTCGGCCATGGTGATCTGGACGTGGTCGACGTACGACCGGTTCCAGACGGGCTCGTACATCTGGTTGGCGAAGCGGAGCGCCAGGATGTTCTGGACCGTCTCCTTGCCCAGGTAGTGGTCGATACGGAACACCTGGTCCGGGTCGAACACGTCGTGCACGATCCGGTTCAGCTCGCGCGCGCTCGTCAGGTCGTGGCCGAACGGCTTCTCGATGACCGCGCGGCGCCAGGAACCCTCCGGAGCGTCCGCCAGGCCGTGCTTCTTGAGCTGCTGGACCACCTTCGGGAAGAACTTCGGCGGTACGGAGAGATAGAAGGCGTAGTTGCCGCTGGTGCCCCGGGAGGAGTCCAACTCCTCCACGGCCGACCGTAGTTGCTTGAACGCCGCGTCGTCGTCGAAGTCACCGGGGATGAACCGCATGCCCTCGGCGAGCTGCTGCCAGACCTCCTCGCGGAACTCCGTCCGCGCGTGCTCGCGCACGGAGTCGTGCACCACCTGCGCGAAGTCCTGGTCCTCCCACTCACGACGGGCGAACCCGAGGAGCGAGAAGCCCGGCGGCAGCAGACCCCGGTTGGCGAGGTCGTACACGGCCGGCATCAGCTTCTTGCGGGACAGGTCACCGGTCACACCGAAGATGACGAGCCCGGAGGGGCCCGCGATCCGGGGGAGCCGGCGGTCGCGCGGGTCGCGCAGCGGGTTGTCCCGGTCGGGCGCCGGGACGCCGAGCGCCTCGGCGAGTGCCTCGGGGCTCAGCCCGTCCGGTTCCACGGCCGTGTCACCAGGTCCCTGCGGCGCGGCGGGCGCACCCTGCGGGGTGCCGTCGGAAAGCGCCTCACCCTTGGTCATTCCCCCTCAACTCCCTTGCCGCGGAGCGAAGCCGCCACCGCGTCGAGAAGATCCTCCCAGGCCGCCTCGAACTTCGAGACGCCCTCGTCCTCCAGCTGCCCGACGACCTCTTCGTAGGAGATCCCGAGCGCCTCGACCGCAGCCAGATCGGCACGCGCCTGGGGGTAGCCGCCGGTCACCGCGTCGCCGTGGATGTCGCCGTGGTCGGCGGTGGCGTTCAAGGTCCCCTCGGGCATGGTGTTGACCGTGCCCGGCGCGACCAGCTCGTCGACGTACAGGGTGTCCTTGTACGCCGGGTCCTTGACGCCCGTGGAGGCCCACAGCGGACGCTGCTTGTGCGCGCCGGACGGGGCGAGCGCCGTCCAGCGGGCTCCGGCGAACACCTCCTCGTACGCCTCGTAGGCGAGCCGCGCGTTGGCGAGCGCCGCCCTGCCCTTGAGCGCGAGGGCCTCGTCCGTGCCGACCTTCGCGAGACGCTTGTCGATCTCGCTGTCGACCCGGGAGACGAAGAAGGAGGCGACGGAGTGGATGCCGGCGAGGTCGATGCCCGCGGCGTGCGCCCGCTCCAGGCCCGCCAGGTAGGCGTCCATGACCGCGCGGTAGCGCTCCAGGGAGAAGATCAGCGTGACGTTGACGCTGATGCCGAGGCCGATGACCTCGGTGATCGCCGGGAGGCCCGCCTTCGTCGCGGGGATCTTGATCATGACGTTCGGGCGGTCGACCAGCCAGGCCAGCTGCCTGGCCTCGGCGATCGTGGCGGCCGTGTGGTGCGCCAGCCGGGGGTCGACCTCGATGGACACCCGGCCGTCCCGGCCGCCGGTCGTCTCGAACACGGGGCGCAGGACGTCGGCGGCGGCGCGCACGTCCGCGGTCGTCATCATGCGGACGGCCTCGTCGACCGTCACCCCGCGCACGGCGAGGTCGGCCAGCTGCTCCTCGTATCCCTCGCCGGAGCCGATGGCGGCCTGGAAGATGGACGGGTTGGTGGTGACGCCCACCACGTGGCGGTTCTCGATGAGTTCGGCCAGGTTGCCGGACTCGATCCGCTTGCGGGACAGGTCGTCCAGCCAGATGGAGACGCCTTCGTCGGAGAGGCGCTTCAGGGTTACCGCGGTCGCGGCTGCTTCGGTCACAGTGATCATCTTCCTTCGTGCGGTCGGATCAACCGCGGACTGCGGTGAGAGATTCCCGCGCGGCGGCGGCTACGTTCTCGGCGGTGAAACCGAACTCGGCGAACAGGGTTCCGGCGTCGGCGGAGGCGCCGAAGTGCTCGAGCGAGACGATGCGTCCCGCGTCACCGACGTACCGGTACCAGGTCAGGCCGATCCCGGCCTCGACGGCCACGCGGGCCTTCACGGACGGCGGCAGGACGCTCGCCCGGTACTCCGGGGACTGCTCCTCGAACCACTCGACGGACGGCATCGACACCACCCGGGTGCCCACGCCCTCGGCCTCCAGCCGCTCGCGCGCGGCGACGGCGAGCTGCACCTCGGAGCCGGTCGCGACGATGACGACGTCCGGGGTCTCGGTGGAGGAGTCCCGCAGTACGTAACCGCCGCGCGCCGCGTCGGCGTTGGCCGGGTAGGTCGGCACGCCCTGACGGGTGAGGGCCAGACCGTGCGGGGCCGGGTTCGTGGCGTGCCGCTTGAGGATCTCGCCCCAGGCGATCGCCGTCTCGTTGGCGTCGGCCGGGCGGACGATGTTCAGGCCGGGGATGGCGCGCAGCGAGGCGAGGTGCTCGACCGGCTGGTGCGTCGGACCGTCCTCGCCCAGGCCGATCGAGTCGTGCGTCCAGACGTACGTCACCGGGAGCTGCATCAGCGCGGACAGCCGGACGGCGTTGCGCATGTAGTCGGAGAACACCAGGAAGGTGCCGCCGTAGACACGGGTGTTGCCGTGCAGCGCGATGCCGTTCATCTCGGCGGCCATCGAGTGCTCGCGGATGCCGAAGTGCACGGTGCGGCCGTACGGGTCGGCCTCCGGCAGCGGGTTGCCCTTCGGCAGGAACGAGGACGTCTTGTCGATGGTGGTGTTGTTCGAGCCGGCCAGGTCGGCGGAACCGCCCCACAGTTCGGGGAGCACGGCGCCGAGGGCCTGGAGGACCTTGCCGGAGGCGGCGCGGGTCGCGACGGACGTGCCCTCCTCGAACACCGGCAGGGCGGCCTCCCAGCCCTCGGGGAGCTGGCCCGCGACGATCCGGTCGAAGAGCCTGGACCGCTCGGGGTTGGCGGTGCGCCAGACGCCGATCCGCTTGTCCCAGGCGGCGTGCGCCTCGGCGCCCCGGTCGAGGGCCTGACGGGCGTGGGCCAGCACCTCCGGGTCGACCTGGAAGGTCCGCTCCGGGTCGAAGCCCAGGATGCGCTTGGTGGCGGCGATCTCCTCGGCGCCGAGCGCCGAGCCGTGCGAGGCCTCGGTGTTCTGCGCGTTGGGCGCGGGCCAGGCGATGATCGTGCGCATCGCGATGATGGAGGGGCGCCCGGTCTCGGCCTTGGCCGCGGTGAGCGCGGTGTGCAGCGCCTGCACGTCGATGTCGCCGCCGAGCGCGGGCTCGATGCGCTGCACGTGCCAGCCGTACGCCTCGTAGCGCCCCAGGACGTCCTCGGAGAAGGCGGTCGCGGTGTCGCCCTCGATGGAGATGTGGTTGTCGTCGTAGACGAAGACAAGGTTGCCGAGCTTCTGGTGGCCGGCGAGCGAGGAGGCCTCGGCGGAGATGCCCTCCTCCAGGTCGCCGTCGGAGACGATCGCCCAGACGGTGTGGTCGAAGGGGGACTCTCCCTCGGGGGCCTCGGGGTCGAAGAGGCCGCGCTCGTAGCGGGCGGCCATCGCCATGCCCACCGCGTTGGCGACACCCTGCCCGAGCGGACCGGTCGTCGTCTCCACGCCCGCGGTGTGTCCGTACTCGGGGTGACCGGGCGTCTTGGACCCGTGGGTGCGGAACGCCTTCAGATCGTCGAGACCGAGTTCGTAGCCCGACAGGAAGAGCTGCGTGTAGAGGGTCAGAGAGGTGTGTCCGGGGGAGAGGACGAAGCGGTCGCGGCCGGTCCACTCCGGGTCGGCCGGATCGTGACGCATCACCTTCTGAAAGAGGGTGTACGCCGCCGGGGCCAGACTCATCGCGGTCCCGGGGTGACCGTTGCCGACCTTCTGCACGGCGTCGGCGGCCAGAATGCGGGCGGTGTCGACGGCGCGGCGGTCGAGCTCGGTCCAGATGACACCGTCGGAGCTCTGCGTACTCATCTTCAAGAAGTCCTCACTGAATGGGCGAACTCTGGGTCGATGCCTTCAAACCTAAAAGTCAGACTTTTGCCGGGGAAGGTGCCCGTGTGTCAGCCTTCGGTGAAAGTGGGACACGCAGAGTCGTGGTGAGCCGACGCGAGAAGGACATGGCAGACAGAACCACCCAAGGCGGTGCCGGGAGCGAAGGCGGCCAGGACGGGATCAGGACCTTCCCCTTCCCGGCCGATCTGAGCCTGTCCGGCGTGGGCATGCAGGTCGGCGCGATGGGGACCGGGCGCACCTGGCACGCGGACGCCCCGCTGGAACGCGTGCACCGCATCGACTTCCACGTCGTGATGCTCTTCCACGAGGGCCCCGTCCGGCACATGATCGACTTCGCCGAGTACGAGGCCCGCGCGGGCGACATCCTGTGGATTCGGCCCGGTCAGGTGCACCGCTTCTCCAGCACCGACCGCTACCGCGGCACCGTCCTGACCATGCAGCCCGGATTCCTTCCCCGCGCGACCGTCGAGGCGACCGGCCTCTACCGCTACGACCTGCCCCCGCTGCTGCGCCCCGACGCCGGACGGTTCACGGCACTGGAGCACTCGCTCGCCCAGCTGGAGCGCGAGTACGTCGACACGACCACGCTGCCGCTCAGCCTGCACACCTCGGTGCTGCGGCACTCGCTCACCGCGTTCCTGCTGCGCCTCGCCCATCTCGCGGCGAGCTCCGCCGAGGCGGCCCGCGAGCACACCGACACCACCTTCACCCGCTTCCGGGACGCGGTCGAGAAGGACTTCGCCACCAACCACAGCGTCAGCGCCCACGCCGACGCCCTCGGATACTCGCGCCGCACCCTGGTCCGCGCGGTGCGCGCCGCCACGGGCGAGACCCCCAAGGGCTTCATCGACAAGCGGGTCGTCCTGGAGGCCAAGCGGCTTCTCGCCCACACCGACATGCCGATCGGGCGCATCGGAGTCGCCGTCGGCTTCCCGGACGCGGCCAACTTCTCCAAGTTCTTCCACCAGCACACGGGGGCGACCCCGGTGGCCTTCCGGGCCGAACTGCGCTGAGAGGGGCGGACCTTGTGGGTCCGCCCCTCCATGACCTGTCCCGGCCGGCCGTACGGCTGTTGATCACCGCCGCCCGGTGCCGGGTGGCTGCCCGGTCGGGCCAGGGGCGATCATCCGTCAGTTCGCCTGTCGGCGGCCGAAGGCGCGGCCGTCAGGTCTCGGCCGCCGGAATCTCGGCGGCCCGGGGCTCAGTGACCGAAGTCGAACCAGTTCACGTTCACGAAGTCCGCGGGCTGACCGCTGGTGAAGGTCAGATAGACGTCGTGGGTTCCGGTGACGGAGCTGATGTTCGCGGGCACGGTCTTCCAGGCCTGCCAGCCACCGGTGTTGCCCAGCGCGAAGCTGCCGACCGGCGTGCTCGTACGGCTGTCGAGGCGCACCTCGACCAGGCCGCTGACCCCGCCCGCCGCGCCGCTCGCGACCCGGCCGTAGAACTGCTTGGCGGCCGTGGAGCCGAAGTTGACGCCCTTGTAGAGCGCGTAGTCGCCGTTCGCGAGCGCGCTGATGTTCTGGCCGCCGCCGGAGTCGGTGGTGGTCTCGGTGCCGACGCCCGCCTGAGCGTCGTAGGACTCGGCCTGGATGGCGCTGTACGCGTCACGGTTGCCGGTGGGCGGCGGAGTGGTGCCGCCACCGCCGCTGCCCGACTGGAGCACCTGGACGTAGTCGACCACGAGCGGGTGGCCGGGTTCCGTGCCGCTGTCCGGGCCGCCGCCGAAGGCGTCCGGGAAGCCACCGCCCATCGCGACGTTCAGGATCACGAAGTAGCCGTGGTTGGTGGCGTTCGTCCAGGTGGTCGCGTCGACCTGGTTCGCCCGGACCGTGTGGAAGTTGACACCGTCGAGGTAGAAGCGCATCTGCTCGGGGCTCGTCGACTTGTCCCACTCGACGGCGTACGTGTGGAACCCGGCCTGACAAGTGGCCCCCGTGCAGGGGGTGTTGCCGCCGATGCCGGAGGTCTCGTTGCAGGGGCCGCCCGGTGAGGTGCCGCAGTGCATGGTGGCCCACTCGGTGTTGAGCCCCTGGACGTTCTCCATGATGTCCAGTTCACCGATGCCCGGCCAGTTCCAGTAGTTGCCGCGGAAGGGCGCGCCCAGCATCCAGAAGGCGGGCCAGTATCCCTTGGCGGCCGCGCCGGTCACGTTCGGCATCTGGAGGCGGGCCTCGACGCGGAGCTTGCCGCCCGCGGGCGGCTGGAAGTCGGTGCGGACCGTCTCGATCCGGCCCGAGGTCCAGTTGCCCGAGGCATCGCGCCGGGGCGTGATCCGGAGGTTGCCGGCGCCGTCGAGCGCGACGTTGTTGGTGCTGGACGTCATCGTCTCGATCTCGCCGGTACCGAAGCCCGCGGGACCACCCGGGTAGCTCGTGCCCGTCGTGTACTGCCAGTTGGCCGTGTTGACGCCGGTTCCGGCGGACCCGTTGAAGTCGTCGAGGAAGACCTGGGACCAGCCGGAGGGGGGTGTGGGGGCGGAGGCGTTCGCGGGGAGGGTGGCTGCCGTGGCGGCCACCGCCGCCAGGCTCAGCGTGCTGAGCACGGCGATGAGCACGCGCCGCAGTGGGCCGCGTCTGACAGGTGTGCCGGAAGTTTCACTCATGGGGTGTGCCTCTTCGGGTACGGGGTGTGGGGTGCGCGGGTGGTCGTGAGAGCGCTCCCATGGCCATTGAGAGCGCTCTCACAGCAGCTGCGCGGCCAATGTGCTCTCTGTCACTCCGGCCGTCAAGAGGTGAAGCCGAGAAAGTCCTTACGGGTCAAGGGAGTTCACGCCGTGAAAGAAGGGGGCACGCGGAAGGGACGGGCCCGGCGCGGTCCGCCGATGCCCGCCCCTCGGGATGGGCCGTCAAAGAGCGCTGCCGGCCTTCCAGTCCGCCCACGACAGGTTCCAGCCGTTGAGGCCGTTCGACGCTTCGACGGTCCGCTCGCCCGAGTTCTTCACGACCACCACGTCACCGGGCATCGAGCTCTCGTAGAACCGGGAGCCCGGCACGGAGGCGTCGTCGGCGCCCTTCACGTCGTGCAGGCCGATGCAGCCATGGCTGGTGTTGCTGCCGCCGAAGACCGAGGCCGAGGCCCAGTAGTTGCCGTGGATGAAGGTGCCGGACGTGGTCAGGCGCTGTGCGTGCGGCACATCCGCGATGTCGTACTCGTCGCCGAGCCCGACCGTCGAGGACTCCATCCGGGTCTCCTCGAACCTCTCGCTGATCACCATGATCCCGGACCAGGTGGTGTGGTCCGCGTCGCCGCCGCTGACCGGGTAGGTGGCGAGGGCCGCGCCGTCCCGTTCGACCGTCATGGTCTTCTTCGCGAGGTCCACCGTGCTCACCTGGTGGCGGCCGATGCGGAAGGTGACGTCCTTGGACTGGACGCCGTAGACGCCGTCCGTGCCCTCGACGTCCTTCAGGCGCAGGCTCAGCGTGATCTTCGTGCCCGCCGCCCAGTACCGCGCCGGACGGAAGTCGAGCCGGGTGTTCCCGAACCAGTGGCCGACCACCTCGACCGCGGGCTCCGCCGTCACCGTGATGGCCCTCTCGACGGCCGCCCGGTCCGTCACGGCCTTCGTGAAGGTGATCGACACGGGCATGCCGACGCCGGAGGTCGAATTCGCCTCGGGCGTGAAATAGCCCACGAAGGTCTCGCCCGGGGACTTCGTGACGAAGACCGCGGTGTGCTCCGCGGCACCCTCCGCTTTCGCCGTGACCGTGTATTTGGTGCCCGAGTACGGATTCCCGGTGGAAGTCCATCGGGTGCGGTCGTCGTCGAAGGATCCGGCCAGAGTGGAACCGTCATTGCCGGACACCTCGACCGTCGACAGAGTGCCGTCGGTCACCGAGACCTCGACCGGGCGGGTGAAATCGGCCTTCCTCGTGCCGTCGGCGGGGCTGACGCTGACGGCCGGTGCCTTCACCTGGGACTTCACCTCGGTCCCGGCCTGTGTCGCGCCCGTCGGCGTCGTTCCCGTCCCCTCGGCGGCGTCCGCCGGATCGCCGCACCCCGTCAGCGCGAGGGCCGGCACCGCGGCGCCGAGGGCGGCGAGGATTCCCCGCCGTGACCAGGCAGGACGCCCGGGCCGGTGCCGCACGGGCCCCGAGGCGTCCGGTGCTGACTCGGGCCGGTTCGATATCTCAGGGACGTCCACGGAACGCCTTTCCTCGGTTCTTCGCTCACCACCACTGCGGGTGCATCCTGCGCGACTTCCGTGGGTTGATTCTTTGAATCCGACGGCTCCAGCCTGAGATTCCTGTGAGGACGCCCGGAGAGACGGCCTAAATCCACGGTTGCCGGGCCACCTTGGAATGTGAACAGAGTATGAAGCGCCGACCGGGTCCCTGAGTTTCCGTGAGATCCCCTTCCAGGAGCCCCTTTTTCTTGACCTCTCCGGTCGCCGAGTGACGAAGGAGCTCCGCTTGCCGGTTCCGCAGCAGACCCGCCGGAGGTATCCGTGAATCCAGCCCGAGAGCGGCACACCGTGGCGATCGTCGGAGCGGGCGCGGCCGGCGCACTCACCGCCGTGCAGCTGTGCGAGACGGCGACCCGGCGCCGCACCCCGCTCGAACTCGTCCTGGTCGATCCGGCCCCCGAAGCCGGACGCGGCACCGCCTACGCCACCGTCGATCCCCGACACCGGCTGAACGTGCCAGCCGACGGCATGAGTTGCTACCCCGACGACCCCGGACACTTCACGCGCTGGCTGTGCCGGCACGGCGAACCCACCGTCAGGGGAACCGACTTCGCCACCCGCTACCGCTACGGCGCCTACCTCGCCGACACCCTGGCCCAGGCGATCGTCCACGCCCACGGCACCGTCGCCGTGCACCGGCTGCGGACCAGGGCGGAGGGCTGCGTCCCCGTCCCGGGCGGGGGACTGGAGCTTCGACTCGCCGACGGGGAACGCCTGGCGGCCCACAGCGCGGTCCTCGCCACCGGACCGGCGGCCCCGACCGGCGACCGGGTCCCGCCCGGACTCCGTACCTCCGAACGGTTCATCGGGTCCCCCTGGGCGCCCGGCGCCCTCGACGGACCCCTCGCCGAGCCGGCCGCCCGCGCGAGCGGACGCGCGAACGCCGACGTCCTGCTGGTGGGCACCGGGCTCACCGCGGTCGACCTGGCGCTCAGCCTCGACCGGCCCGGACGCACCGTGCACGCACTCTCCCGCACCGGCCTGCTGCCGCAGCCGCACGCGCTGAGCCCCGCCGCCGAGATGGCCGCACCCGAAGGGCTCGACGCGCCGACGCTGGCCACGCTGCGCCGGACCGTCTACCGCCACATCGGCCGCGCCGTGCGGGCCCACGGCGACTGGCGCCCCGCGCTCGACAGTCTGCGCCCGCACACCGCCCGCCTGTGGCACAGCCTCACACCCGAGGAACGTGCCCTGTTCCTGGAGCGCGAGGGCGCGTTGTGGAACACCCACCGCCACCGGATGGCGCCGCTGACGGCCGAGTCGGTGGCCCGGGCCCGTACGGCCCGGCGGCTGCGGGTGCACACGGGCAGGATCGCCGACGCCGTCGTACGGCCCGACGGCTCCGTACGGGTCACGCTCTCCGACGGCCTGGACATCCCGGCAGGTTGGGTGATCGACTGCACGGGGCCCGGCCCTCGACCCGAAGACCCCCTGTGGCGCTCGCTGTTCGACACGGGAGCCGCCGTCCCCGGCCCGCTCGGTCTGGGCGTCGCGACCCGCGACGGCAGACTCCTCGACGCCGGGGGCAGGGCCGGACTGCCGGTGTTCACCCTCGGTGCCCCGCGCCGCGGCGAACTGTGGGAGACGACCGCCGTCCCCGAGATCCGGGTCCAAGCCGCCGACCTGGCCGAGCAGTTGCTCGCAGCCCAGGCGCCCCCGCGGCGCTCCGCGCGCCGTCGGCCGGTCGACGCCCACGGACTCGCGCTGTCCACCCACGCCGAGGCGGCCGCCGCCCATCGCACCGGCCTCGAACGGGTCCTCAAGGTCAGGGCCGGTGCCGAGGACGCCTTCGCCCGTGCCGTCGCCCTCGACCCCGGCTTCGCGCTCGGGCACGCCGCGCTCGCCCTGCTCGGCCACGAGTGCGGCGCCGACGTCGACGTACCGAGGGCGCTGGCCGACGCGCGGCGCTGCGCGCGGGAACGGGCCGACGAGCGCGAGCGCTCCTTCGTCGACGTGGTGACCCGGCGCGTGCACGGTGGGTCCCCGGACGGAGGCGCGCGGGCTCTGCTCGGGCACCTCGCCGCGCACCCCGCCGACGCGCTGGCACTCGCCGCCGCCGTGCCCACCATCGCCTTCTCCGGCATCAACGACCTCGACACGGGCTACGCGTTGAGCCTGGTCGAGCGCGCCGCGCCCGCCTACGACGGTCACTGGTTCCCGGCCTCGCTCCTCGCCTTCCTGCGCCAGGACCAGGGCCGGTACGACGAGGCCGCCGAACTGGCCCGCCGCGCGCTGACCGCCGAGCCGGCCTCCGGACACGCCGTGCACGCCCTCGCCCACGTCCACTACGAATCAGGGGCCCACGAGACCGGCCGCGACTGGCTCGACGCCTGGGTGTCGGGGCACGGGCGGGGCGCCGTCCACCGGGCCCACTTCTCCTGGCACATCGCCCTGCACGAACTGGCCCTCGACGATCCCGCCGCCGTCCGCAGACGCTGGTTCGCCCAGCTGGCGCCGGGGCGGGTGACCGGCGTACGTGCCCTGGTCGACTCGGGGTCGCTGCTGTGGCGGGCCCGGCTCAGCGACAGCTGGCGGGGGCGGGTACCGGCGGCGGACGTCCTCGACAGCGTCGCCCGGGAGATCGTGGAACGGCCCGCGACCGCCTTCACCGCGCTGCACGCCGCGGTCGCCCTCACCGCCGTCGGCGATCTCGCGGCGCTGCGCCGGCTCCGCGACCACGCGGCCGGCGCCGACCCCGTGCAGCGCGAGGTCGTCGTCCCCCTCTGCGAGGCCTTCGCCGCCCTCGTCGAGGAACGCTTCTCCGAAGCCGCCCGGGGCCTGGACGCGCTCCTCCCTGTCCTCGGCCGGGTCGGCGGCAGCGCGGCCCAACGGGAGGTCGTCGAGGAGACCCTGCTGTACGCCCTGGTCGCGGCGGGCCGCTGTGAAGCGG
>NZ_JBHWVI010000235.1:0-13467 GCF_042737005.1 Streptomyces sp. NPDC060027 | reverse complement strand
CCGAGCCCGGCCCTGGATATGGGGAAGACCCGCACCACCAACCCGCCTCCTGCGGCGCCGATATGTGTACATCCAATGAGGAATCCAGCACTAGGGCGTGTCTTAAGGATCTTGCCCTCAGCATGTCAGGGCGGTGGTCCCGACCTCCCGTGCTGCAAAGCCCCACGCGCTGCCCGCGGTCTCTAGCCTCAGCTCGCCGGCCCGAACCCCTCCGGGAGGGCGGCCACCACGAAAGCGACGGCTTCCTCCGGCGTCTCGGTGCGCGCAACCAGCCTGCCTTCGTTCCGCACCCCGTACAGCCCCTCGTCGTACGGGCAGATGATGTACCCGACCCGCGTCTTCCAGAACTCCTCGACACTGGTGGAGAACCAGAGGTTGAAGTGACTGTTTACCGGCATCAGCTGGCGGAGCACCGGCTGGGCGTACGCCGCCGCCAGCACCGCGTGGGGGCGTGGGTGCCGGTCGTACGGCGGCATGTGGATGCGGTCGAGCTTGGCGCACCACGTCAACTCGACCGCACCGAACGGCTCCCGCTCGTGGACGAGGGTCCAGGGCCTGAAGCGGATGAACGGGGCGCGCGCTCTGGTCTCCTCGAGGCCCGCGCCGCCCGTCCACGCCGCTGTCGCTCTGACCACTTCGGCCAGGTCTGCGGTCCACCCACAGGCCAGACGTGTGCCGTTGTCCTGGAGGTTCACCTGGAGAGTCCGACGCCCTTCTCCGGGCGGATACACCATCACGCGCCGACCGCTCCTCGCGTCGACGTACTCTGCGAGGCGACCCCATTTCCCGTCCGACTCGGGTAGGTCAAGCCCGAGCCCCTCGGCCGTACGCCCAAGCGCAGCCCGGAGGGCTCCGTCATCGTCCCAGCCACCCTCGCCAAGCCCCGCCCCGAAGTTCATCGCACCAGTGTGGCCGCTCCTGACCGCGGCAGTCTGCCTTGTGCGTCGTCGATGAGGCGGTCCGCGAGCAGACCGGGTGCCGCGTCGGCGTACCAGCGCAGCACCGCCGCGGAGAACGCGATCTCACCACGGCAGTCGGTCAGTGGTTTGCCCGACTCCCGTGCGAGCAGCGGCGCGTCCGTCTCCGCCGCCGCCTCCAGGGTGGCCGCGGCGGAGAGCAGCGCGGCCGCGCGGTCGGACACCGCCGTCCGCGCCCAGTCCGGGGCGGCCCGCCCGGCGGCGGCCACGGCACGGTCCACCTGCCGCGGCGTCGCGGGTGCCGCACAGCCGACGGTCTCGGCCGTCCGCAGGGACGCGATCATCGAACTGCGCAGCAGCATCTGCCGGGCGCGCGCCGGATCGGCCGCCGTGGCCCGCAGCTCGGCCGCGAGAGCGGAGCGCCGCGCGGGGTCGCGGACCCTGAGCCGTTCCCAGTTGCGGTGCGTCTGGGCTCCGACGTACGTCAGCGCGCAGTCCCGCCGCACTGCCGCGACCCGGTCCAGTGCCTCGTCCGCGCCGGGCCGCCCGGTGACGACGGCGCGGAGCGCGGTGCCCATCAGCACCGCGTCGTGGATGCCGCTGTTCATGCCCATGCCGCCGAGCGGGTTGTTGACGTGTGCCGCGTCCCCGCACAGGAGCACCCGGCCCCGCCGGAACGTGTCGGCGACCCGCTGGTGCACGCGGTACAGGCCGGCCTGGACGACCCGCCACGGCGGTCCCGCCCGGCCGCCGGCCGATGCGCGCAGAGCGCTCAACCGGTCGGGCAGCCGGGCCAGTTCGGCGGCGTCCGTGGTGTCGCCGGAGGTGGGCAGCAGAATCCGCCAGTGATCCGGGGTCCGCAGCAGGACCAGCCATTCGTCGGGATCCATGACGTAGGCGATCGGGGCGAGCCCGGGAAGCTCCGCCGCCAGGTCGTCCTCGACGGACACGACGAGGAAGCGCTCCGGGTAGGTCATGCCCTCGAAGCCGATCCCCAGTGAGTGGCGCACCGCTGAATGCGCGCCGTCGGCGGCGACCAGATGGGAGCCGCACACTGTCGTCCCGTCGCTCAGGACGGCGTCAACCGCGTGCGCGTCCTGGCGGACCGCGGACACCCGGGCGCCGAACCGCACCTCGTTTCCCGGCAGCCGGGACAGCGCGCGCAGGAGCAGGGGCGTCAGCTTGCCCTGCTCCAGCTGCACCCGGTAGGGATGCCGGGTGTCCTGCGCGAGCACGGCCAGGTCTAGGTCCGCGACCGGGCCCGTGCGCCGGTCGCGGTACTGGAAGGTCCCTGCGACCAGGCCTTGTTCGAGCACCGGGCCGAGCACACCGAGGTCTTCCAGCATCTCCAGGGTCGGCGGGTGGAACGTCGACGCCCTCGACTCGGCGGAGAGCCCGGGGCCCGCCTCCAGCACCGTGACCGGCACCCCGCCGCGGGCGAGCACCAGTGCGGCGGTCAGCCCCACCGGACCCGCCCCGGCGACCAGGACCCGCCCGCCGGGCGGCGAGCCCGTCACCGGGGTCCGCCCGCGGCGGCTCCGGGGCCCGGCCCGGTGTGCAGCGCGAAGGCGCCCTCGACGCCGGTGACCCGGCTGCCCGTGAAGTGCAGCAGCGTCTCGTCGGTGCCCTCGTCGACCAGGCCGGACAGCCCCCACGCGGGCCGTGGGGTCTGCAGGTGCAGGCTCATCAGCGAGGAGCCGTTGACCTTCACCTCGCCCGCCCTGATCCGGCGTGCCATCGCGAGGGCGGCGTCCTCGTCCGTTCCGGTCACATAGCCCTCCAGTCCGTATCCGGTGCTGTTGGCGAGGTCGACGGCCTCGTCCTCGCTGTCGTAGGCGTGCACGGTGGCCACGGGGCCGAAGACCTCCTCGCGGGCCGCCTGTTCGGGGACACCGGTCAGCAGGACCGGCGCGAGGAAGCTGCCGGCCTCCGGGACCTCGGTGAAGGTGTGCGGCGTACCACCCGCCGCGACGAGCGCGTCGACCGCCGCCGTGACGCGCCGGTGATGGCCCGAGTGGGCGAGGGGCCCGTACCCGGTGGCGGCGTCGAGCGGGTCGCCGGCCTTCAAGCCGGCCAGGACGGCGCCGGTGTCCGCCAGCAGGCCGGACAGCATCGCGGACGGAACGATCAGCCGGCCCAGGGCACGGCACCACTGGCCGTTGAGCGTCGTCAGGAGTTCGGCGGCCATCCGGGCCGCCACCGCGGGGTCCGCGTCCGGCATCACGACGAGCGGGTTGTTCCCGCCGAGTTCGAGCTGCGCGGGCTTCAGCCCCTGGCCGCACGCGGCGCCCACCGTCCTGCCCGCCGCCGTGCCACCCGTGAACGACACCACGCGGACGCGGGCGTCGGCCACCAGCCGGGCCCCGATCTGCCCGTCGCCGTGCAGGAGTTGGAGCACGCCCGAAGGAGCCCCGGCCGCCGCCAGCCCCTCGGCGGCGGCACGGACGAGCAACTGCGTTCCGTACGGCGCCAGTTCCGGTGCCTTGACGATGACGGGGCAGCCCGCCGCCAGGGCGCTCGCCGCCTTGTGCGCGGCCATCGGCGCGGGCGCGTTGTACGGCACGACACACACGGCGGGTCCCAGCGGAGCGCGCCGCACCTCGACCGCGCGCCCGTCCGGCCGCAACGCCTCGGAGCGCAGCACACCGGCGCGCAGGCGGGCCGCGGCGAGCCGGAACGCGCCGCCGACGATGACGCCCAGGCCGGAGGTCTGTGCCAGCGGAACGCCGGTGGCGAAGGACTCGGCCCGCACGATGGCTCCGACGCGCTCCTCGACGGCTGCCGCCGCCGTGTCCAGGGCGTCGGCGCGCTCGGTGGCGGAGAGCGAGGCCCAGGAGTGGGTGGTGTGCAGCGAGTCGGCCGCCGTCAGGGCCCGTTCGGCGCGCGCGGCCGAACTGCCCAGGGCGGGACGGACCGTCGCGCCGGTGGCGGGATTCTCCAGGGCCGGACCGAGCGGGTCGCGGCAGGCCTCCCAGTCGCCGTCCACCAGGTCCGAGGTCTCCTCCAGGTCCAAGTCACCTTCCTTCTCCTGGCTGTTGACTGGTGAGGGGGTGTTCAACGGCCTGCCTCCAGGTTGGCGAAGAGCGCGTTCTCCAGGGAGTCCGTGGCCATCTTCGCGGCCTCCAGTCGGCCCCGCTCCGCGGGGAAGGTCATCACCAGGCCCATCGCGAGGTCGCGGACCGTGCGGCCGATCGTCCCGTCCATCGTGGCTCCGGACGTGCCACAGGCCTTGAGGGCCGCGACGGCCACGTCGAAGCAGGCCTCGGTCACCGAGCCCTTGCCCAGCCGCCACTGCGTGAAGACCTCGGACTTGCCGCGCAGGGGCGGCTCGGACGTCTCCAGGTCCAGCTGCCGCCGGAGCCACAGGTACGCGGTCTCCAGGCGTTGGGTCATGTCGCCGATGAGCACCTGGTGCATGGGGCTGGAGGCGATCGGCCGGCCCGTGTCGGCGAAAGTCGCGCGGGTGAGACGCTCCAGCGCGTGGTCGTACACCGCCTGCGCCGCGCCCGTGTACACGGCGGCGATGGCGAGTTGATTGCCGACGAAACTGCCCCGGCTGACCTGGAGCATCCGGGTGAACGCGCCCGGCACGGTCAGTGCCTCCGCGTGCGGGACGAACGTGTCGCTCAGCCGTATGCCGTGATTGGCGCTCCCGCGCATGCCCAGCCCGTTCCAGGAGTCGCGGGAGCTGACTCCGGGCGCGGTCCTCGGCACCAGGAACAGGGCCAGACCGTCCGGCCCTTCGGTGCCCGCCAGTCGTGCCGTGACGAGATAGGTGTCGGCGACGCCGGTCGCGCAGCCGAAGGACTTCTCACCGGTCAGCAGCCAGCCGCCGGGGGCCTGTTCGGCCGTGGTGGCGATGGCGATGTTCGCGGTGGAGCTCTTCACCGACTCGCTGGCGAAGTTCCCGAGCCAGGTGCCGGCGGCCATGGTGGTCAGCACCCGCTCGGCGAAGGCGGTGACCTCCGCGGTCTCGTCGTCGTGGAAGAGCCCCGCGCGGACGGCTTCCAGGGGCAGCAGCCCCCGGGAGGCGCTCGTGTTGTGGAAGAAGTAGGCGAGCGCGGTGGAGGGGCAGGCGGTGCCCATGGCGAAGGTGGCCGCGGCGAGATCGCGCAGGGTGCCCCCGAGCCCCCCGTATTTCTGCGGCACGACGAGTCCCAGCAGTCCGGCGTCCCGCAGGAGCGCGACATGTCCGGCCGGGAACTCGGCCTTCGCGTCGGCTTCGGCGGCACTGGCGCGCAGTGCGGGCAGGACCTTCTCGACGCGCTGCGCGCGGGCCTGTTCCTCCGGCGTCATGGCGTCGACGAGAAGTTCTCCGGTCAGGCGTGGTGCGGTCATCGGCGGCGGCTCCTCGGACGGTGCTCGTGGGTACGGAGGTTCACTGGTCGGGAGCGGTCCGCGCGGGCAGCGGGCGGCCGTAGCGCATCCGCTCCAGTTCGTTCACCCAGGAGCGCGGGACCTCGGGGCCCACCGGTGTGGCCACGCCCATGCGGGAGCAGAGCAGGACCAGACGCTCGGTGGGCAGCAGGCCGCCGCAGCGGCCGAGTCCGGTGTCGAAGTGGCGGACCGCGCTCTTCATGGCGGTCAGGGCGTTGACCAGACCCAGCCCGTGGTGGTCGCGCAGGGCGAGCCGGAGCGGCAGGCCGTCGGCCTGGGGCACCACGTCCTGGAGCAGGGCGCGCAGATGGAGCGGTGATCCGTCCAGGGCGCCGGTCGTGTTCGCGGCGCCAGGACCGGGGCGGGCCTCGACGAGCGAGATCTCCGCGCAGCCCGCGGCCTTGAGCGCGGCGACCGTGTGCAGGACGGCCCGCGCGCGGTCGGGGGCGAGCGCGTCGTGGACCCGGGCGACGACGGTGGTCGCCGATCCCGCGACGGCCCGGATGACGGCCCGTGCCGCTGTTCCGGCCCCGTCGGCCGGGACGGTCACCTCCACGCGGGGGCAGCCCGCTGCGGAGGCGTCGGCCGCCTGGGCGGCACTGCGCACGTGCACCGCCGGCGGGCCCGGCGTGGTGCGTGCAGTGGCGCAGGCCGGTGCGGCGGGGCCGCGGAGGTGTACGGAGTTCGGCGCCGGGCGCGTCGGTCCCGCGGAGCGCGGGCCGGGCGGTGTGCAGCGCGCCGTGGGGTACGACGACCGGGATTCCCGCCGCGCGGACCGTCGCCACCAGGCGGGCGCCCCGCCGCGGAGCCGCGCCCTGGTCGTGCAGGGTGCGGGCCAGGCCGGTGTCCGTGATCCCGACGCTCTGGGGCAGCGGGTCGGCGAGCTGACCCCAGGCCCGGGAGTGGAACAGCAGGGGCGAGGTGATGCGCGGTACGCCCGCGGCCACCACGTCGCCCACGAAGATGGTGTGGTCGCCGCCCGGGTAGCCGTTGCGCACCCGGCAGTCGACCCAGGCGGCCGCGTCGGTCAGGACCGGGCTGCCGGTGGCACCGGGCAGCCAGTCTCCCTCCGCGAAACGGTCGGTCACCTCGGGTTCCATTCCGGCGAACCGACGGCCGAGATCGATGTGGTCGCGGCCGAGCACGTTCACGGCGAACACGCCGTTGCGGTCGAGCAGTTCGTGGGAGCGCAGTCGCCGGTCGACGCAGACCAGGACCAGCGGCGGATCCAGGCTGACACTGCTGAAGGAGCTCGCGGTCATGCCGTGGCGGCCGGCCTCGCCGGCCGTGGTGACTATCCCGACGCCGCTGGGCCAGCGGGCCAGCACCTGTCGAAAGGTGCTCCCGTCCACGGCGGTTGTCATCGCCACCCCCGTTCTCGTTGGGTCTCTATTGTTTCCCTCAGTGGAACGTTGTAACGAAGAGCGTAACGACGGGTCCGAGTGGGTGTCAATCACGGACGGGCGCCCATTGAACGGTGTTTCGCAGAGGGAAATCGGCGCCTATGCTGTTCGCCAGCCCCAGGAGCCGCCCGGCGGCTGTTCCACGCACCCGAAACGCACCGAGGACGCTGTGACCGAGGAGAACACCAGCAGGTCGATCGCCGCAGTCGAGCGCGCCATGGACGTGCTCCTGCTCTTCGGTCGCAGCGGCCGGCCCGACCTGGGCATCACCGAGATCGCCCAGGAACTCGGCATCACCAAGGCCGCCGTACACCGCATCCTGACCGCCCTGCGCAACCGCGACCTGATCATCGCCGACCCCGTCACCCGGCGGTACGCGCTCGGGCCCGCCGCCATCTCGCTCGGCCGCGCCTATCTCGCCCGTACGGACCTCCGTATCCTCGCCGCCCCCGAACTGCGCCGGCTGGCCGGGCAGTGCGAGGAGACCGCCACCCTGTCGATCCGTCGCGGTGACACCCGCCTCTACGTCGACCAGGTCGTCCCCGACCGGGAGCTGCGCATGGAGGTCGCGCTCGGCATCCCCCTCCCGCTGCACGCGGGCAGTTCCTCCAAGGCCATGCTCGCCTTCCTGCCCGACGCGGAGGTCGACGGCTACCTGGAGCGGCACGCCCTCGACCAGCTCACCGAGCGGACCATCACCGACCCCGACAAGCTGCGCAAGGAACTCGCCGCGGTGCGGCGCCGCGGCTACGCCACCTCCGTCGGCGAGCGTGAGGCCGGCTCGGCGTCTGTCGCCGCTCCGGTGCTCGGACACGACGGCCATGTGATCGCCGTGGTGAGCGTCGCCGGGCCGCAGACCCGCTTCAAGCCGCGCATGGCCGAGTGCGCCCCGCTGCTCCTGGCCGCCGTGGAGCGGCTGTCCGCCGAGTTCGGCTACCGGCCCGGCGTGAACTGACCCGGGGCCGGTTCACAGCCGGGCCCCCGGCTTCAGCACGCCGAGGGCCGCGGCGGCCAGAACGCAGGACCAGATGCCCGCCACGTACGGGACGCACCCGTTGACCGCCGCGCGCAGCGCGCGTTCGGTCGCGGGTGTCGAGCCGTCCGTGGCCAGCGCGGTGAAGGCGGGGCCGAAGGGCCGCAGCCTGAGCCGGATGCCGAGGCCGGACGCGATGGCCAGCGCGTACAGCGCCACCTTGGCGCCCAGCCACCGCGGATGCGTGTCCACGCCGAACGGTTCGGCCGCCAGGAGCGTGTAGAGCCCGGTGGCCAGCAGGGCTCCGGTCAGCGCGATCCGCACGGTCCAGTCCGTCCGCCGGACCCAGGGCCGGTGGCCGGGGTGGTGATGGTCCGTCACCGTGAGCCAGAGCCAGCAGGCGGCCGCGGCCCACGCGGCCGCCGCCGTCCAGCCGTTCAGCAGGCCGGGGGCACCGTGCGGGTCCAGGGCCATCAGCGTGATGCCGCTCGGGAGGAAGAGGACCAGGCAGATCTTCGGGCCGAGATCGAGCACGCCCATGATCCGCAGCGCGGTCGACCGGGCGACGAAGGGCAGGTCCGCCCGCAGGACGTAACGGCTGGAGACGTACACCCCCAGATCGCCGCCCAGCCAGAAGACGAACAGCACCAGGTGGAGCAGGATCCACCAGCCGTGCGGATGAGCACCCATGTCGTCCCGTCCCCCTGTCACGCCGTGCCGGGCCGCGACCCGGCGGGAAAGTCCCAGGCGCGCCCCGGCAGGGCCGGCGCGTCCCGGCCGACGAGGGTGCCCGGCCAGGTCCCGGTGCCCGCGGCGGCCGCCCGGCGGGCGCCCGCCGCGACCGCGCGGGACACCAACTCCGCGCGCTGCGCGGGGGAGAGGACCGCGCTCTCGTTCCGCGGCCCGTCCCGCGGCGCCACTTCGACCACTCCGACGGCCTGCGGGGACGCGCCCCCCGGTGAGATCTCCATGCCGACATTCTGCCGCTTCGATTCCTCTAGCGAAACAGTGTTTCCCAAATTTAGACTGCCGTCATGACTGGACCCCTGTCCGACATCCGTGTGCTGGAGACCGGCACCCTCCTGGCAGGCCCCTTCTGCGGCCAGCTCCTCGGCGACCACGGCGCCGAGGTCATCAAGCTGGAAGACCCGGGCGGCGGCGACCCGATGCGCCAGTGGGGCCGCGAGCGTCCCTACGGAAAGTCCCTCTGGTGGCCGGTCGTCGCCCGCAACAAGAAGTCCGTCACCTGCGACCTGCGCCGCCCCGAGGGCCAGGAACTCGTCCGTGAACTCGTCGCCCGCTCCGACGTCCTCGTGGAGAACTTCAGGCCCGGAACCCTGGAACGCTGGGGCCTCGGCCACGACCGGCTCGCCGCGATCAATCCGCGGCTGGTCCTCGTACGCGTCACGGGATACGGACAGAGCGGCCCGTACGCGCCGCGCGCCGGATTCGGCTCCATCGGCGAGGCCATGGGCGGGATCCGCCACATCACCGGCGAACCCGACCGGCCGCCCTCCCGCACCGGCGTCTCCCTAGGCGACGCGCTCGCCGGCACCATGGCCGCCTACGGAGCTGTGATGGCGTTGCACGCCCGCGAGCGCACCGGCAGCGGCCAGATCGTCGACTCCGCCCTCTACGAAGCGGTGCTCGCCTACATGGAGTCCCTGCTGCCGGAGTGGGAGATCGGCGGCTACCGGCGCGAGCGGACCGGGCCCGTGCTGCCCAACGTGGCCCCCAGCAACGTCTATCCGACGGCCGACGGCGCCGTCGTCCTCATCGCCGCCAACCAGGACGGCGTCTTCCGCCGGCTCACCGAGGTGATGGGCCGCGAGGACCTCGCCGCCGACCCGCGCTACGCCACCCACGGCGCCCGGGGCGCGCACCAGACCGAACTGGACGACATCATCGGCGACTGGACGTCCGGCCAGGACTCGGTCCCCCTGCTGCAGGCCCTGCACACGGCGGGCGTACCGGCGGGCAAGACCTTCACGGCCGCCGACATGCTCGCCGACCCGCACTTCGCGGCGCGCGAGGCGATCGTCCGGGTCCCGCATCCCGACTTCGGCGAACTGCCCATGCAGAACGTCGTCCCCCGGCTCTCCGCCACCCCCGGAGCCGTGCGCTGGGCCGGTCCCGAACTCGGCGCTCACAACGACGAGGTGTGGCGCGGGCTCCTCGGCCTGAGCGACGAGCGGGTCGGCAAACTGGCGGCGGAGGGGGTGATCTGAGATGGTGTCGGGTCCTCTCGGCGAGGACTACCACGCGGCCGGGTTCGGCCGCCGCGTCGGCTGGGGCGAGCGGCCCGCGGTCCTCCTCGTGGACCCCGTGCGGGCGTACGCGGATCCTGGCGCCGCTCTCTTCCTGGACACTGCCGCCGACGCCCTCGCGGCCATGCGGCGGCTGGCGCACACGGCCCGCGCCGCACGGCTGCCGGTGGTCTTCACGGCCGTGCGCTACCCGGGCGAACCCGCCGACGACGCACCGCACTTCGCCCGCAAGGTCCCCGGTCTCGACGCCTTCCGGGCCGGCGCCCCGTACGCCGGATTCACCACGGCGTGCCCGCCCGGCGCGAGCGATTCCGTCGTGTTCAAGCACTACCCGAGCGCGTTCTTCGGCACCGGCCTGGACGGGACGCTGCGTTCCTGGGGCGTGGACACCCTCGTACTGGGCGGGTTCTCGACCAGCGGTTGCGTCCGGGCCAGCGCACTGGACGGCCTCCAGTACGGATTCCGGCCGTTGGTGGTCCGCGAGGCCGTGGCCGACCGGGATCCCGGGCCGCACGAGGCGAACCTCTTCGACCTGGACTCCAAGTACGCGGACGTGATCGCGCTCGACGACGCCTGCGCCGCCCTCGCCCGGCACGCGGCCGGGTGAGACCCGGCCCGAGGGGGCTTCCCGCTCCCTCGGGCCGGGCAGGCGCGGGGGGTCAGGCCGCCCCGTCGCGCCTGCGCCGTACCAGGAGCAGGAACGAGGCGCCGCCCATGAGCAGCGTCCCGCCGGCCAGCAGGGCCACCGCGACACCGTCCACGGAACCCGTCTGCGGCAGGCTCTCCGTCGACCCGGAGGCCGAGCCCGAGTCCCCCGACGTCGAACCGGAGGAACCGGAGGAACCGGAGGTGCTGCCGCCGGAGGTGCTCGCCGAGCCGGACGCGGAAGGACTGGCCGACGTACTGGGGGAGGGCGAACCCGAGCCCGAGCCGGAGGCGCCCACGGTCAGCGGCACCTGGGCGAGTTCGTTGCTGGCGGAGATGAACACCGCGACCACGCAGGCACCCGCTTTGGAGGTGCAGTCCGCGCCGCCCGCCTTCGCGAGGATCTTCAGACGGGCGGAGGTCGCGTTGCCGGAGGACAGGTGCCAGACACCGGAACTGTCGGTCTTGCCGATCAGCGCGGTCGCCGTGTCGCAGTCGGTCGGACCGGTCGGGTCCGGCTTGCACAGACCGAGCGGGACGAACGCCTGACTCGGGCTCAGGCCCTTGGCGGAGACGGTGACGGTGTCACCGGGCGCGAGCCCGGTGGTCTTGCTCACGGTCAGGGTCGCGGCGGCCGCGGCGGGTGTCGCCGCCGGACAGACCGCCAGCACCGCGGCCAGGGCCGCGGCCCCGGTGCCGGTGCGGGACAGGACGCGGTTCACGAGGTACCTCCGGTGTCGGGAAGAGGGGTTGCGCCGTCGTGCCGGACACGGCGGAATCTGAGCAGGGCCACTCCCGCGCACAGCGCGGTGAGCGCGGTCGAAGCGCCCCACAGGACGGTCGAGGGGCCGCGCCAGCGGGAATCCGACGACGCGACGGTGCCGTCCGGCGTCGTCGCGGTGACGGCACGCCCCGCACCCGAGGACTCGCCCCGGGTGGTCCCGCCCCGGAAGCCGACCGGGATGTCGACGGTGTTGGCGGGACGCAGCGCGGCCGGAGTGCCGGTCGGCAGTGGGGAGATGCCCACCACGCACTGGACGGTCCGGCAGTCGATACCCGCGAAGCGGGCGTGCACGGTGAGGGTGATCGTGGGGAGCCTGCCCGAGCCGCCGATGTTCACCAGCGTTGCCCCGCCCGCCAGGTCGCAGTCGGTGTTGCCGGTGTATCCCTTCTTGCACAGTCCGACCGCCACCGAGGTGAGTCCGCTGCGGAAGCCCGCCCCCGTGACGGTGACCTTCTGCCCCTCGGTGAGATCGACCGCGGCCGACAACCTGGCCGTCGCGCCCCGTGCGTCGGCGGCCGAAGCCGTGCCGGTACCGGACAGCGCCAGGACGCAGGCCGCCGTCACCAGGGCCCCGCCGGGCCGGCCGGGGGAGGACCACCACCTCATGTCGTTGCCTTTCGCCTGCGCGGGACCGGCCGTGCGCGCGGTGCCCGGCGGCCGGTGGAGAGGCCGACCGTGCGGCCTCCGAGGACGGGTGACGGTTGTGTCGTGGCGACCAGTACGGAGGTTCCGTGGGCGGTGATCCGGCGCAGCAGGTCGGCCACGTCCGGGTCGGCCGCGAGCTGCGGCGTGCCGGGACCGGTGAGGTCGAACAGCAGGAGCCGCGGCCGGGCGATCAGGGTCAGGGCGAGGCCGAGCACACAGCGTTCGGCCGGTTCGAGTGCGGCGGGCGGGTCGTCGCCGCGGGCCGCCAGAAAGGGGAACGCGGCGTGGGCGGCCCGGCACAGCTCGTCGGCCCGTGCCGCGTCCAGCGGCGCCACGGCGGCCCGCAGTGCGCCGGACACGCTGGTGGGCGAAGCGAGTTGCGGCAGCGCGCCGGTCACGGCACCGTCGTGCGGGTCCAGCAGCGCGCAGAGGCCCAGCCGCCAGCGCGTCGCCGCGTCGGTGCGCGCCGGGTCGTGGCCGAGGATCGTGCAGCGGCCGGGGGACGGTCGCGGGATCCCGGCCATCGCGCGCAGGGCGGATCCTCCTCTGCGGCCCGGCAGTCCGTCGTGCAGGACGACCAGTTCTCCGGGAGCGACGGACAGTCGCAGCCGGGTCACCCGGGGGCGGTTCTTGTGGCGCACCGTCAGGCGCCGCACCTCCAGCGTGGGCGGCGCCGCCGGGGAGACTTCGGCGCGGCGTGCGGTCCCGTCACCGAGCAGCAGCAGAGCGGCGCGGCCCAGGGGGAGGGCCGAGGCCACGGCGAGCGCGTCCCCGGCGTCCAGGAAGCGCCCGGCCAGCGCCACGGTGCCGATCCCCGCCAGACCTCCGAGCAGCGCGGGCAGGGCGGTGCCGCGGAATCCGGAGGCCCTTAGCGTCGACACGCCGGCGGCCGCGCAGCCCAGGGCCAGGGCCAGGGAGACCACGAGCTGCCGGGTGTCGGCGGCCACCGCCAGCCCGGCACTCGCCGCCGCGACGGCGAGCAGCAGCAGGGGCAGGGCCGGGTCCCGGGGCATGGGCGCCGGTCCCGTCGTCCCGCCGCCGGGGCGCGCGAGCAGGGCCGCCGGCACCAGCGCCGCGGTCAGTGCCGCGGTTCCCGTCAGAGCGGCGGGTGCGCCGCCGAGTTCCAGGCGCCGGAACACCAGCAGATCCTGCGCCGCGAAGAACGCGGCCGAGGCGGCCGCCGCGAGAATGGCGATGTCCACCGTGGCGCTTCGCGCGGTGGATCCGGGCGGCGTCCCGTCGGTGCATGACGCGGGCTGGGCGAGGGGTGGACGTGTCGTGTCGGCGGCTCCGGTCGGGGGCGCGGTCGCGGCGGCGGCCGCGAGAATGGCGATGTCCACCGTGGCGCTTCGCGCGGTGGGTCCGGGCGGCGTCCCGTCGGTGCATGACGCGGGCTGGGCGAGGGGTGGACGTGTCGTGTCGGCGGCTCCGGTCGGGGGCGCGGTCGCGGCGGCGG
>NZ_JBHWVI010000234.1:0-13502 GCF_042737005.1 Streptomyces sp. NPDC060027 | reverse complement strand
GTGCCGGGCCGGCCTCAGCGATCCGTGTCCTGGGCGTCGGTCTGCTCGTCGGAGCCGAGGTCGTCCAGGTCGTCGTCGTCCGACTCGTCGTCGAAGACCGCGCTGACGTCGAAGCGGCAGACGACGCGCTGCGGGTCGATCGACTCGAAGGGTGCCTCCAGCCATTCCCCGGGATCGGCCGGTTCGTCCGAGGCGGTCACCCAGAGCGTGGAGTCGCCCTCCTCCAGCCCGAATTCCTTGTGCCGGGAAGCGATCTCGTCCGGCTCGAACTCGCCGAACAGGACCCCGAGCGCTCCGTGAACGGTGCCGGCCGCCGCGTCGAAGCCCTCGGTGGCGGTCGCGCCGTCCTCCTCCACGGCCTCCACCCGCTGAGCCTGCGCCAGCAGTCGCTGCGGCTCCACCACCGCGTAGTCCCGGCGGATCACCACGCTCAGCGCGTTCGGCTCCTCGGGTCCGGTGTACGGGGGCAGCGTGTCGTCACTGCCGGGGATCTCGAAGGGCGTGACCTCGTCATAGCGGTCGTAGAGGAGCTCGTCGTACTCCTCGGCCGCCGCGGCGAGCTCGTTGAACGCCTCGTAGACGGCCGGGTCGTCATCGCCCGTCCTGCGCTCGACCGCGGCCAGGTGGCGGTCGAGAGCGGTCTTGACCGCCTCGGCGGCGGCGCGTACCTCGGCAGCGGTGGGCTGCACAGCATCAGACATAGTGCAGACGCTATCCGTACAGGGCCTCTGCCCGCACAATAGATGCGATGCCGGAATACGAATTTGTCGACGTGTACGTGCCTCGCGGGGTCTCCCGCAAGGAGACGACACGACTGCTGACGGACCATGCCGAGTACGGACACTGGGAGTTGGACCGCCTGAGCCTGCTGCGCGACGGGAGCCGCAGGGTGCGGTTGCGCCGGAGGATCATTCGACAGGTACGCGCCACGTGGTGACGGAAGTCCGCTGAACCGGAGCGGGCCCCGCCGTCGCGGGGCCCGTTCCGTCGCGCACGCCACGGGGGGCGAAGGTGGCGGCGCCTCGGCCACACCGGTGCCGCGCGATGATCACGCCTGCGCCGTACCGGATCACCTCCGCGCCGTACCGAGTCGTGTCCGTGCCGTCACCCGCCCGCGTGATCATCGCGCCGATGCCGGCATCGGTCCGGCCCGGCGGGGCCGGGCCGGACCCGTGGTGTCAGGCCGCCGAACGCGATCGGCGGTAGAGCACCGCGCCGGCCAGGAGCGCGGCGGCTCCCGCCGGTACGACCGCGCCGAGCGGCAGCTCGCTGCCCGTGTGGGCGAGCTCGGCCGCACCGCCCGGGGTGGTCTGCGCGACGCGCGATCCCAGCTGCTCGACCTGCGAGGCGGCGCCGCGGTGCTTGCCGCCGCCCGTGCCCGCCTGGCCGGGGTGCCCGGGCGTACCCGGGTTACCGGCCTGACCGGGGTGGCCCGGGGTTCCGGGGTGGCCCGGGTGACCGGGGGTTCCGGGCTGACCCGGGTGACCGGGGTGACCCGGAGTCCCGGGGTGGCCAGAGTGGCCGGGATGCCCGGGGTGGCCGTGGTGACCCGGAGTGCCGGGGTGACCAGAGTGGCCGGGATGCCCGGGGTGGCCCGGGTGGCCGGGGTGGCTGCCGGGCGGGGTGGTGGGGTGACCGCCGCCGGACGGGGCGTTCGCGCAGCTGTCGCCCGCTGCCGCGTTGCCGATCCCCACGACGTTCACGCTGTTGCCGCAGACATTGACCGGGGCGTCGACCGGCACCTGTACGTGGTTGCCGGAGCCCACACCCGGCGAGTGAGCGGCGTGACCGCCGGCCCGGGAGCCGCCGCCCGAGCGGGAGCCCGTGCCGCCGTGGCCGCCGGGCTTGCCGCCTAGGCCACCCTGGTTGACGCAGGTGTTGCCGATGGCGGGGTTGAGCACCCCGACCACGCTCACGGTGTTTCCGCAGGCGTTGACCGGCACGTGCACCGGCGCCTGCACCGTGTTGCCCGACAGCACGCCGGGCGAGTCCGACGCGGAGCCGATCGCACCCGAGTCGGCGTGCGCGGAGACGCCGGTGACCGCGAGCACACCACTGGCCGCGGCCACGGTCATCAGGCCTTTGCGGGTGACCTGTCGCATAGCTGTATCCCTGCCTTAGTCCTTGGGACGTGGACCATCCGGAACACGCACCCGCCCGGGGGACGGGTACGCGGAAAGCCGGTCGGCCCCGGAGCGCATGGCGCGCACTCCGGGGCCGACGAGTTCAGACCCTCACGAAGTGACCCTCATGAGGTGACCCACGGGGGTGCCCCCTCATGGGATGAGGCACAACGTCACTTGTTGAGGCAGACGTTGCCGAAGGCGGGGTTCAGCAGCCCGATCACGGAGACCGTGTTGCCGCAAACGTTCACCGGGATGTGAACAGGCACCTGGATGACGTTGCCGGAAGCGACGCCCGGAGAGTGCACAGCGGCACCCTGAGCACCCGAGTCGGCGACGGCCAGGCCCGCACCCGCGAGAACCAGACCACCAGTGGCAGCCGCAGCAGCGACGACCTTCTTGATCATTATTCCTCCTTGTTGGCAACTGCGATCCCCAAGCAGCGGATCGCAACACCTGTAACGAGGAGGGAGTAGTAGAGCTATGGGCTTATGGTCGCATTCACCCGTCCCGGGCGATCTCCGCACGCACGGGCGAATGCCGGCGTCAACCGCCCACGACTTCTCGGTCCGGCGCCGGGACGTCCCGTCGGCGACGCGTCACGACGCGTCGATGAAACGGTCGAGTACGCGCACGCCGAACTGGAGCGCGTCGACCGGCACCCGCTCGTCGACACCGTGGAACATGCCCGCGAAGTCCAGCTCCGGCGGCAGCTTCAGCGGGGCGAACCCGAAGCAACGGATGCCGAGGTCGGCGAAGGACTTGGCGTCGGTGCCGGCCGAGAGCATGTACGGAACGGCGCGCGCGATCGGGTCCTCGGCGGAGAGCGCGGTCTGCATGGCGTCGACGAGGGCGCCGTCGAAGCCGGTCTCCAGGGCCTTGTCCGCGTGCACGTCCTCGCGCTTCACCCGGGGGCCGAGAATGCGGTCGAGGTCGGCGAGGAACTCCTCCTCGTAGCCCGGCAGGTAGCGGCCGTCGACGTGGGCCGTGGCCTGCCCCGGAATCACGTTGACCTTGTAACCGGCGCCCAGCTGGGTCGGGTTGGCGGTGTTCTGCAGCGAGGCGCCGATGAGCTTGGCGATGCCGCCGAGCCTGGCGAGCGTCTCGTCCATGTTCTCCGGGTCGAGTTCGGTGCCGAGGGCGTCGCCGAGTTCGTCGAGGAAGTGCCGCAGGGTCTTCGTCACGCGCACCGGGAACTTGTGCCGGCCGAGCCGCCCGACGGCCTCGGACAACTCGGTGATCGCGTTGTCCTTGTGGATCATCGAACCGTGTCCGGCGGTGCCGTCCACGGTCAGCTTCATCCAGTGCATGCCCTTCTGCGCGGTCTCGATGAGATACAGCCGCAGCTTCTCGTTGACCGTGAAGGAGAATCCGCCGACCTCACCGATCGCCTCCGTGACGCCCTCGAAGAGGTCCGGGTGCTTGTCGACCAGGTGCCGGGCGCCCCAGGTGCCGCCCGCCTCCTCGTCGGCGAGGAAGGCGAGGACGATGTCGCGCGGGGGCTTGCGGCCGGTGCGCATCCGTTCCCGTACGACCGCCAGCGTCATGGCGTCCATGTCCTTCATGTCGACCGCGCCGCGGCCCCACACCATCCCGTCGGCGATCTCGCCGGAGAAGGGGTGATGGGTCCAGTCCATCGCGTTGGCCGGTACGACATCGGTGTGGCCGTGGATGAGCAGCGCGGGCCGCGAGGGGTCCTCGCCCTCGATGCGGGCCACCGTGGAGGCGCGCCCCTTGTGCGACTCGAAGATGCGTGGCTCGAGTCCGACCTCGGCGAGCTTCTCGGCGACGTACTCCGCGGCCTTGCGCTCGCCCGGGCCCGAGTGGTCCCCGTAGTTGCTGGTGTCGATCCGGATCAGCTCACGACAGAGGTCCACAACCTCGTCCTCGCCCGTGACGCTCCTGGTCGTGCCGCTCTCGCTCACGCTGCTTCCTCCCACTGTCGCCGCTGGTGGTCCCCCTCATCCTCTCTCCGACCCCCTCTCCTCCCCAAGGCAGGACCCGGCCCGTCACACGCCGTTCACGCGGCGACAGGGGGTGATCGGGAGCCCTCGAAAGCCTGGTAATGTTTCCTCTGTCGCCGCGAGGGAAGCCCGCGCGACAAACACCTTGTCCGGGTGGCGGAATGGCAGACGCGCTAGCTTGAGGTGCTAGTGCCCTTTATCGGGCGTGGGGGTTCAAGTCCCCCCTCGGACACCAGCTGAGACCCCACTTCGTGTGGGGTCTTCCGCGTTTCCGGGCCCCTTCCGGGCCGCGGTGCGACCGGCCACGCGATCCCCCCGGCATCACCCAGGGGCCCGCATCGATCCCGTCCCCCGCGAAGGCCCTCTCCACCCGGAACGGCGAGGTCCGCGGCCACGAGGTCGCCGCCCTCGCTCGTTGTGATCGGCAGGTTACGGACAGATGTGGGGCAGATCTCGTCACGCTGACATACCCCCACGTCAGAGCGCCGGACTCCATCGTTCCGCTGCCCCCGCGGCGGGCCTCGCATCGCTGATTACCAGGTCCGAGGCTAGCGTCGTACTAAAATTCCAGGCTTGTTCGGAGCTGGACCGGAATATCCCCAGGCGTACCTGCGGGCCCACCGGCTCCCCGGACGTTCCGGGAACAACACGTGAGGACCCGATGGCAGCCCTCCAGCAAGGCCCCGCACTCGCGTTGTCCGACGACGAGGTGCGTGCGGAGCTCGGTGACCAGGCGCGCTTCTCCGCCGCTTCGGCCGCCTCGCCGCGCACGCTCGTCGACATCATCGACGCCTCCGTTCGGGCGTACCCCGACGAGCCCGCTCTCGACGACGGCCGGAGCTCCCTCAGCTACCGCGCCCTGGCCGCCGAGGTCGAGGCCGTGCGGCGGCGGCTCGCGGAGGCCGGGGTCGGGCTCGGAGACCGGGTCGGTGTGCGGGTCCCGTCCGGCACGAACGAGCTGTACGTGGCGATCCTCGGGGTCCTCGCGGCCGGTGCCGCCTATGTGCCGGTGGACGCCGAGGACCCCGACGAGCGGGCCGAGCTGGTCTTCGGCGAGGCCGAGGTGCGCGCGGTCGTCGGCGCCGGGCACGAGCTGACCGTCAACGGGCGCTCCGAGGTTCCCGCCGGGCGGCCCGGCGTCGAGCACGACGCGTGGATCATCTTCACCTCCGGTTCCACCGGCAAGCCCAAGGGCGTGGCCGTGAGCCACCGCAGCGCCGCCGCCTTCGTCGACGCGGAGGCCGACCTCTTCCTGACCGAGGAGCCGATCGGCCCCGGCGACCGGGTCATGGCGGGTCTCTCCGTCGCCTTCGACGCCTCCTGCGAGGAGATGTGGCTGGCCTGGCGGTACGGCGCCTGTCTGGTGCCCGTGCCGCGCTCCCAGGTGCGCAGCGGCGCCGACCTCGGGCCCTGGCTGGTGGAGCAGGAGATCACCGTCGTCTCCACCGTGCCCACCCTCGCCGCCCTGTGGGAGCCCGAGACCCTCAACGAGGTCCGGCTGCTGATCTTCGGCGGCGAGGCCTGCCCGCCCGAGCTGACGCAGCGGCTGGTGACCGAGGGGCGGGAGGTCTGGAACACGTACGGACCGACCGAGGCGACCGTCGTGGCCTGTGCCGCGCTGCTGACCGGGGACGAGCCCATCCGGATCGGGCTGCCGCTCAACGGCTGGGAGCTGGCGGTCGTCGACGAGGCCGGCGAGCCGGTGCCGATGGGCGGCAGCGGCCAGCTGGTGATCGGCGGGGTCGGACTCGCCCGCTACCTCGACGCCGAGAAGGACGCCGAGAAGTACGCGCCGCTCGAGTCGCTGGGCTGGGAGCGGGCGTACCGCAGCGGTGACCTGGTCAAGGCCGAACCCGAGGGGCTGATCTTCCTCGGGCGGGCCGACGAGCAGATCAAGCTCGGCGGACGCCGGATCGAGCTGGGTGAGGTGGACGCGGCGCTCCAGGCGCTGCCCGGGGTGGCGGGCGCCGCCGCCGCGGTGCGGACCGCGCGCGGCGGCAATCAGCTCCTCGTCGGCTATGTCGTCACCCAGGACGGCTGGGACCAGGCGTCCGCCGTCGAGAAGCTGCGCGCCGAACTGCCCGCCGCCCTGGTGCCGCTGATCGCCCCGGTCGAGGACCTGCCGACCCGGACGTCCGGCAAGGTCGACCGGAACGCGCTGCCCTGGCCGCTGGAGGGCCTGGAGGCGGGTGGCGCCAAGGAGCAGCTCTACGGCACCGAGGCCTGGCTCGCCGAGCAGTGGAACGAGGTCCTCGGCATCCCCGTCGGCAGCTCCACCGACGACTTCTTCGCGATCGGCGGCAGCAGTCTCGCCGCCGCCCAGCTCACCACGAGACTGCGCGCCCGCTATCCGAGCGCCGCCGTGCTCGACATCTACCAGCAGCCCGTGCTGCGCAAGCTGGCCCGGCACCTGGAGAAGTCCCGCCAGGACGACGGCGCCGAGCGGATCATCGCGCCGGTACCGCTGCGCGCCAAGCTGGTCCAGCTGCTCGTGCTGGTCCCGCTGTTCAGCCTGCTCGGGCTGCGCTGGACCGTGGCGCTGGCCGCGCTCGGCAACGTACTGCACTGGTTCGGTCCGTATCCGTGGGCACCCGGCACCTCGTGGTGGCTGGTGGGCACCGGTGCGCTCGTCCTCTTCAGCCCGCCGGGACGGCTCGCCGTCGCCGCGGGCGGTGCGCGGCTGCTGCTGCGCGGGGTGAGGCCCGGCCGGTATCCGCGCGGTGGGAGCGTCCATCTGCGGCTCTGGACGGCCGAGCGTCTCGCCGGGTTCAGCGGCGCGACGTCGCTGACCGGGTCCTGGCTGGAGCGGTACGCCCGTGCCCTGGGCGCCAGGATCGGCCAGGACGTGGATCTGCACTCGCTGCCGCCGGTGACCGGCATGCTCAAACTGGGCCGGGGTGCCGCCGTCGAGTCCGAGGTGGACCTGTCGGGGTACTGGCTGGACGGTGACCGGCTGGAGATCGGCGCCGTGAAGGTGGGCGCCGGTGCCGTGGTCGGAACCCGCAGCATCCTCTTCCCGGGGGCCCGGGTCGGCAAGCGTGCCGAGGTGGCGCCGGGTTCCGCCGTGGTGGGGCAGATTCCGACCGGGCAGCGCTGGGCCGGCGCGCCCGCGGGCAAGCTCGGCAAGGCGAAGCGCGCGTGGCCCAAGGACCGGCCGCAGCGTGGCACGTACTGGCGGGCGATGTACGGCGCGACCGGGTTCGCCCTGAGCGCGCTGCCGGTGCTGGCCGCCGTCGCGGCGCTGCTGGTGGCCCGGGTGTTCGTGAGCGCGGACGCCGGGCTCGGTGCGGCACTGCGCGGTGCCGGGATCGCCCTGGTGCCGGCGACGCTCGCGTTCGGTCTCGCGTACGCGGTGCTGCTGCTGGTCTCCGTACGGCTGCTGAGCCTCGGGCTGCACGAGGGCACGCATCCGACGCACAGCCGGATCGGCTGGCAGGCCTGGACGGTCACGCAGCTGATGGACCGCTCCCGGGAAACCTTGTTCCCGCTGTACGCCGGGCTGATCACGCCGGTGTGGCTGCGGCTCCTCGGGATGCGGATCGGCCGGGGCGCCGAGGTGTCGACCGTGCTCGCGCTGCCGAGTCTGACGACGGTCGGCGAGGGCGCGTTCCTCGCCGACGACACACTGACCGCGCCGTACGAGCTCGGTGGCGGCTGGATGCGCATCGGGCGGGCCGAGATCGGCCGCCGGGCGTTCCTCGGCAACTCCGGGATGACCGCTCCGGGCCGCAGTGTGCCGGACGGCGGACTGGTCGGTGTGCTGTCGGCGACGCCGAAGAAGGCGAAGAAGGGCAGCTCGTATCTGGGGCTGCCGCCGATGAAGCTGCCGCGCGCGGCGCAGGGCGGCGACCAGAGCCGGACCTACGACCCACCGGCCCGGCTGCTGTGGGCCCGCGGTCTGGTGGAGCTGTGCCGGCTCGTGCCGGTGTTCTGCTCGGCGGCGCTGGCCGTGCTGACGGTCGCCGCGCTGTGCGCGCTGGGGCCGTGGGCGTGGGCGTTCTCGGGGGCCGTGCTGCTCGCGGTGGGCGTCCTCGGGTGCCTGGTGTCCGTCGTGGCGAAGTGGCTGCTGGTCGGTCGGCACCGTGCCGGTGAGCACCCGCTGTGGAGCGGTTTCGTGTGGCGCAACGAGCTGGCCGACACGTTCGTGGAGGTCGTGGCCGTGCCGTGGCTGGCGGGATCCGTGCCCGGTACGCCGCTGATGACCGCGTGGCTGCGCGGGCTGGGCGCCCGGATCGGCCGGGGCACGTGGGTCGAGAGTTACTGGCTGCCCGAGACGGACCTGGTGACGCTCGGGGACGCGGCCACGGTCAACCGTGGCTGTGTCCTGCAGACCCACCTCTTCCACGACCGGATCTTGCGGACGGATACTGTGGTCCTCCGTGAGGGCGCCACCCTGGGCCCGGGCGGAATCGTCCTGCCCGGCAGCACCGTAGGGGCCCGTTCCACCCTGGGTCCCGCGTCGCTCGTGATGGCGGCGGAGTCCGTTCCCGACGACACCCGCTGGCTGGGCAATCCGATCGAGGCCTGGCGTTCATAGAAGACGTGACCTGATCGGATACGAAGGGCGGTACAGCGGTACGTCGAGCACAGGGCAGGGAGCAGTCGCAGCAGTGAGCGTTCAGCAGACAGCGGGACCGGACCCCTATTTCCCGGCCAACGGCGATGCCCGTTACCGGGTGCACCGGTACGAGCTCGCGCTGGACTACCGCCCCGCCCCGAACCGGCTCTCCGGCACCGCGCGGATCAACGCCATAGCGGGCCGCTCCGCGCTGACCGAGTTCCAGCTGAACCTGGCCGACTTCCGGATCGGCCGGATCCGGGTCGACGGCAAGGCGCCGCACTACACGCACCGGGGCGGCAGGCTGCGGGTCCGTCCGCCGAAGCCGGTCCGGGCCGGTGCCGCGTTCACCGTCGAGGTGCACTGGTCGGGCAACCCCAAGCCGGTCAGCAGTCCCTGGGGCGGGCTCGGCTGGGAGGAGCTGGAGGACGGGGCGCTGGTGGCGAGCCAGCCGATCGGCTCGCCGTCCTGGTACCCGTGCAACGACCGGCCGGCCGACAAGGCCTCCTACCAGATCTCGATCACCACGCCGTCCTCCTACGCCGTGGTGGCGGGCGGGCGCCTGCTGACGCGGACGACGAAGGCGTCGACGACCACCTGGGTGTACGAGCAGTCGGCGCCGACCTCCAGCTATCTGGTGGGCATGTCGATCGGCAAGTACCAGACGGTGCTGCTCGGCGACCCGGGCCTCGGGGGCGTACCGCAGTCCGGGCATCTGCCCGCGCAGCTGCTCCCGGAGTTCTCCCGGGACTTCGCGCGGCAGCCCGCGATGATGGAGCTGTTCGAGAGCCTCTTCGGGCCGTACCCGTTCGGCGAGTACGCGGTGGTGGTGACCGAGGAGGAGCTCGACGTCCCGGTCGAGGCGCAGGGTCTTTCGCTGTTCGGCGCCAACCACGTCGACGGGGCGCGGGGGTCGGAGCGGCTGATCGCGCACGAGCTGGCGCACCAGTGGTTCGGCAACAGCGTGTCGATCGCGGACTGGCGGCACATCTGGCTGAACGAGGGGCTCGCGAAGTACGCCGAGTGGCTGTGGTCGGAGCGGTCCGGCGGGCGTCCGGCACGCCAGCTGGCCGCCGCGGCGCACCGGAAGCTGTCCGCGCTGCCGCAGGACCTGCTGCTGTCCGACCCGGGCCGCAAGCTGATGTTCGACGACCGGCTCTACGAGCGTGGCGGGCTCACGGTGCACGCGATCCGCTGCGCGATGGGCGACGAGGCCTTCTTCCGCATGCTGCGCGGGTGGGCGACCCTGCACCGGGGCGGCGCGGTCTCCACGTCCGCCTTCACCTCGCACGTCTCGCGCTACGCGGCCGAGCCCCTCGACGACCTCTTCGCGGAGTGGCTGTACGAGACGGCGCTGCCTCCGCTGCCCGCGCCCGTGCCGGAGATGCCGGCCCGGCCCGCCTATCCGCCCACGAACGCCGACTCGGCGCGGGTCCGGGGAGAATGACACGATGACCAGCCGTTCCTGTCCTTGCGGGCTCGCCGGGCCGTACGCGCGCTGCTGCGGGCGCTTCCATCGCGGTGAGGCCGCGGCGCCGAGTGCCGAGGCGCTCATGCGGTCGCGCTACTGCGCCTTCGTGAAGGAGGACGAGGGGTACCTGCTGCGGACCTGGCATCCGCGGACGCGGCCGGCCCGGGTGGAGTTCGACGCGGGGATGCGGTGGACCGGCCTGGAGATCCTGGACACGGGTCAGGGCTCGGCGTTCCACACCGCGGGGACCGTGACCTTCCGGGCTTCCTACCGGGGCGGCTCGCTGCACGAGCGGAGCCGGTTCGAGCGGGTGGACGGGGCCTGGGTGTACGTGGACGGGGAGTTCCTCGACTGACCGCCGGGGCGGACCGGTGGAGTGCGCCGACCGCGAGTGCGCGGGCCGGCGGAGTGCACTGACCGTCAGGGTGCCAGGATGTCCAGTTCCTGGAGCGCGCCGACCGTGATCTCGCGCGTGAGCTGCTCGGCGCGGCGCGCGTCGCCCTCGCGGACGGCCTCGGCGACCTGGACGTGCAGGGTGACGGCCGCGGGGTCGGGGTCCTCGAACATGACCTCGTGATGGGTCCGTCCGGACAGGACCTCCGCGACGACGTCCCCGAGGCGGGCGAACATTTCGTTGCCCGACGCCCTGAGGATCACCCGGTGGAAGGCGACGTCGTGGACGAGGTATCCCTCCAGCTGCTGCCCGCGTGAGGTGGCGACCATGCCGAGCGCGCACTCGGTGAGCTCCGCGCACTGCTCCGCGGTGGCGTGGCGTGCGGCCAGTCCCGCGGCGACCGGTTCGATCGCCGAGCGCAGCACGGTGAGTGAACGGAGTTGGTGGGGGCGGTCGGCGCCGGCCAGCCGCCAGCGGATGACCTGAGGGTCGTAGACGTTCCACTCGGACTTGGGGCGCACCGTCACGCCGACGCGGCGGCGGGACTCGACCAGGTACATCGATTCGAGCACCCGGACCGCCTCGCGCATCACGGAGCGGGACACCTCGAAGCGCTGGGCGAGTTCGTCGGTGCGCAGAACGCTTCCCGGCGGGTAGTCGCCCGCTGTGATGGCCGGCCCGAGGGATTCCAATACATGTCCGTGCAGTCCCCGGCCCCGTGTGGTCATGGGGCCAGCGTACGAGGATGACAGCGAGAACAAAAAGTCAGACTTATATGTCACAGACTCTTGAATTCGTCGTACCTAATACGTTTCAGTGGCGTCGACATCAGATGTCGACGAAGACAGCGAGAGCGCGATGCAGCACAGTCCCACCCCCCATGTCGTCGTGGTCATGGGCGTCGCAGGCACCGGAAAGACCACCATCGGTCCGTTGCTCGCGGCCCGGCTCGGCGTTCCGTACGCCGAGGGCGACGACTTCCACCCGCAGGCCAACATCGCCAAGATGACGGCCGGGACGCCGCTGACCGACGAGGACCGCCTGCCCTGGCTGGACTCCATCGGGCGCTGGGCGCACGACCGGGCGGGGCTCGGGGGTGTGGTCAGCAGCTCGGCGCTGAAGCGCGGTTACCGGGACCGGCTGCGGGCCGCGGCACCCGGGGTCGTCTTCGTCCACCTCACCGGTGACCGCGAACTCATCGAGAACCGGATGTCGCACCGCAAGGGGCACTTCATGCCCACCGCGCTCCTCGACTCGCAGTTCGCCACGCTCCAGCCGCTGGCGGCGGACGAGGCGGGGGTCCGTGTGGACGTGTCCGGCGGCCCCGACGAGATCACCGAACGGGCCGTGGCCGCGCTCGACGGTCTCGCCCCGCCCCGGCCGTAGCGCGGTGCCCTCGCGGTAACGCCGTCCCCCGGCGGAAGCGCCCGCGCTTCACCGTGCCGACCCGTCGCGTCCCGTCCCGCGAAGCGACGGTGTCTTCTCCACACCTGCCTCACCCCCGCCTTCCGTCCGGAAGGCCCTTCTTCGCGTACCACCTTCCCCGCGTCCGTTTCTCAAGCAAGGGAACCACCGTGACCAGACTCAGTGTCGAGATGCTGGCAGCGGACACCGTCGAACCGATCACCTCGGCGGGCCACGCTCAACTGGGCATAGCCGTGCTGGCGGGCATCGCCGTCATCGTCCTGCTCATCACCAGGTTCAAGCTGCACGCCTTCCTGGCCCTGACCATCGGCTCCCTGGCCGTCGGCGCGTTCGCCGGCGCCCCGCTCGACAAGGTCATCGTCAGCTTCACCGGCGGTCTCGGCTCGACCGTGGCCGGCGTGGGCGTCCTGATCGCCCTCGGCGCGATCCTCGGCAAGCTGCTCGCCGACTCGGGCGGCGCCGACCAGATCGTCGACACCATCCTCGCGAAGGCCGGCGGGCGCGCCATGCCGTGGGCGATGGTGCTGATCGCCTCGGTGATCGGGCTGCCGCTGTTCTTCGAGGTCGGCATCGTGCTGCTGATCCCGGTGGTCCTGATGGTCGCCAAGCGCGGCAACTACTCGCTGATGCGCATCGGCATCCCGGCGCTCGCGGGCCTGTCGGTGATGCACGGTCTGATTCCGCCGCACCCCGGCCCGCTGGTCGCGATCGACGCGGTGCACGCGAACCTCGGCATCACCCTCGCCCTCGGTGTCCTGATCGCGATCCCGACGGTGATCGTCGCCGGTCCGGTGTTCTCGCGGTACGCGGCCCGCTGGGTGGACGTCCAGGCCCCCGACCGCATGGTCCCGCAGCGTGCCTCGGAGGACCTGGAGCAGCGCCCCGGGTTCGGCGCGACCCTCGCCACCATGCTGCTGCCGGTGGTGCTGATGCTGGCCAAGGCGCTGGTGGACATCGTCGTCGACGACCCGACGGACCTGACGCAGCGCGTCTTCGACGTCGTCGGAGCGCCGCTGATCGCCCTGCTCGCGGCCGTGATCGTGGGCATGTTCTCCCTGGGCCGGGCGGCCGGCTTCACCAGGGAGCGCATCTCGACGACGGTCGAGAAGTCCCTCGCCCCCATCGCGGGCATCCTGCTGATCGTCGGCGCGGGCGGCGGTTTCAAGCAGACCCTGATCGACTCCGGCGTGGGCCGGATGATCCTGGAGATCTCCGAGGACTGGTCGATCCCCGCGCTGCTGCTGGCCTGGCTGATCGCGGTGGCGATCCGTCTCGCGACCGGCTCGGCGACCGTCGCCACCATCTCGGCGGCCGGTCTGGTCGCGCCCCTCGCGGCCGACATGTCGACCACCCACACCTCCCTGCTCGTCCTGGCGATCGGCGCGGGCTCGCTCTTCTTCAGCCATGTCAACGACGCCGGCTTCTGGCTGGTGAAGGAGTACTTCGGTCTGAGCGTCGGTCAGACCGTCAAGACCTGGTCCGTCATGGAGACCATCATCTCGGTGGTGGCCGGAGGACTGGTGCTGCTGCTGTCCCTGGTCATCTAGGGACTGCCGGGCCGCGAACC
>NZ_JBHWVI010000233.1:0-13662 GCF_042737005.1 Streptomyces sp. NPDC060027 | reverse complement strand
CAGGCCGAGGGGGGCTCAGGCCGACAGGTCCACACTCGATGACGTCAAAAACGAACGTGTGGTTGTTTCCGGGGTGCGAGCGAATCCGCGGACTCAGTCGTACGTGACGTCCGACGCCGTGAACCGGCACGACGTCCCGTCCGGTCCGGTGCCGAGTTCCTTCGGCTCCTTGCCCGTGCTGTTGCCCTGGAAGCGGACACACGTCTTGATCTTCTTCTTGGTGTCGCCGTGGACGCGGATGTTGCGGAGCGAGGCCGTGTCGCCGTAGTTGGAGTTGATGCCGACGATCGCCTTGCCCGGCGCCGTCACATCGACGTCGTCGATGACGACCGTGCGCTTGAACTGCGTCTTGCAGTTGCCGCAACTGCGCACCAGCTTGCCGAAGTTCTCCACGTGGAACTTGCTGACCACCAGCTTGCCCGCGCCGTTGAACTGCAGGACCTTGTCGTCCGCGCCCTTGGCGCCGCCGCCGTAGACCTTGTAGACGGCCGAGGACGACGTGCCCTTGAAGCTCGCCGCGTCCTCGCCGACGTCCAGCCACCACACGTTCCGCAGGGTGCAGCTGCCCAGGCAGTGGACGCCGTCGGCGGCGGGGGTGCCGATGACGACGTTCTTGAGGACCGCGCCGTCCGCGAGTTCGAAGATCGGGCCCTGGTCCTCGTCCTGGCCGCCGGTGCCGAGGGCGCCGCTGCCGTAGAACTTCGTCAGCTTGCCGTCGTAGGTGCCCGACACCGAGATCGTCGACGACACGGCCTTGCTGCCCTTGGCCTCCGGCCAAGTCGTCGCGGCGCCCGCCGAGCCGAGCGCCGAGGTCGTGACGATCGCCGCGCCGGTGAGGGCGAGGGCGGACACGCCACCGATCACGGCCCGCCGTCCGGTGACCCGGCGGCGGTGGCGGACGCGCTGTTCAACTCGTGCAGTCATGAACCGAGTTCCTTGAGTGGTGAGGAGATCTTGCGTCTCCTGGTCGCCACCGCCGGGGAAAGGGTTGCCGCGTCCGCGGATCTTTCTCGCGGACGCCCGTCCCGGGCCGCCGTCGGCGGGTCCGCCCGCAGACCGCCGCCGTACGTCCGCCGTTGTGCGGCCGCACGGCGGACGCGCGTCATGAGCTGCCCGGGGCGGCCGTGGGCTACGATTCGTCGTCGCCGTGCGCCGCGAAGTCCCCGGCCACGGTGGACCGTTCGCCGCTCTTCGCGGTCGCCGTCACCGCGTAGCCGTCGTCCTTCGCGTCCCGGCCGCCGCGGTCGTGGTCGTACTGGCCCGCGAAGACCCACTCGCCCGGCCAGACCGTGTGACCCGCCTTGAGCACCCAGGTGTAGACGAGGAAGCCGTCCCGCTCGGCGACGGTCGTCCTGAAGTCGCTCTCGGGCAGCGAACGCCAGGCGCCCGCGTCGCTCACCCCGCCGGTCTGCCGGATCCTCAACTCGACGGTGAGCGCGGTGAGTCGCTCGCCGGTCTTCAGGGTGACATCGCTCTGCGCCCAGAAGTCGTTGCTGTGCGGGTCGACCGAGCCGTCCGACCACAGCGGCCCGTCCGTGGCCCTCCCGGCGGGCGCCCGGGTCGCGGTGGGCGCGGTCGCCGTGGGGGTGTCCGAGGGCGACGGACCCGGCTCGTCGGACTCCCTCGGCGTACCGGAGCGACGGCTGGGCTCGGGGGCCACCGGCGCCCGCCCGGTGGGGTCCTGCGACGGGTCGGGGGTCGGCGAGACCGCGACGGTCCTCTGCGGCGGGGCGTCGTCCCGCACCGCCGAGGCGACCGCGTAGCCACCCACCGCGAGGACGCTCGCGACCGCGGCCGTGGCGCCCACGACTCGGGCCCAGCCGAGGACGGGCGGGCGCGCCGCGCGCCGCGAGGGCCGCCGTTCGCCGGCGCCCGCCATGCCGCGCTCCACCCGGGCCAGGATGCGCGCGCGGTCGGGCTCGTGCGCCTCGGCCGCCTCGCGCAGCCGGGCGCGCAGCTCGTCGTGCACGTCCCGCGCCTCCCTCATCGGTCTCGTCCTCCGGCCCCGCCCAGGGGCAGCACTCCCGCGCGCACCCGCGCCGACGCCTCCTCGGTGCCGAGCAGCCGCTTCAATTCGGTCATGCCCTTCGACGTCTGGCTCTTCACCGTACCGACGGAGATCCCGAGGGCGAGCGCGGTGTCCTTCTCCGACAGATCGAAGGCGTGCCGCAGCACGACACAGGCGCGCTTGCGGAACGGCAGCCGGCGCAGCGCCTCCTGGACGTCGACCGAGCCCGGTACGTCGGGGTTCTCGGCCCTGTCCTCGCGCTGCGACCAGAAGAGCGTGATCCGTCTGCGCTCGCGCACCGCGGCGCGGATCCGGGTGCGGGCGAGATTGGCGACCACACCGCGCGCGTACGCCACCGGATGGTCGGCGGCCCGCACCCGGTCCCAGCGGTGCCACAGCGCGAGCAGCGCCTCGGCGGCCAGATCGTCCGCGGCGTCCGGCTCACCGGTCAACAGGTGCGCCAGACGGGCCAGTTCGTTGTAGTGCCGCTCGAAGAACGCGTGGAACTCCACGGAGGCGGCGTCGTCGACGACAGTGCCCACGGGGTACCTCTCCTCGCTACGGCTGTGGCACCGGTGCGGGTGCGGCGTATACGGCCCCGGTGATTCACCTGTGGGGAAAGGGCGTTCCGGTGGGGCGCGATGCGTGAGCGTACCAGCCGGTCGTACGGGCCTTCGAACAGCGTATGGCGGGCCGAACCCGATTCCGTAACACGGGGAAAACCTGAAAGCGGTTGATCAGGGGAACAATCCAGCCAGCATCCGCACACCAGGCACGCAGGTATCGAGGAGTATCACCATGTCCGAAGCGCAGAAGGTGGCCGACCGGCCAAGTGCCGCACCCCCGGCGGCAGGCAGAGTCGACGGGTTCTTCAAGATAGCCGCGAGGGGCTCCACCTTCGGCCGGGAGATACGCGGCGGATTCGCCACGTTCTTCACGATGGCCTACATCCTCGTCCTGAACCCGATCATCCTGGGCAGCGCCAAGGACAAGTTCGGCCACCAGCTCGACGCCGTCCAACTGACCACCGCCACCGCCCTGGTGGCCGCGGTCATGACGATCATCATGGGCGTGGGCGGCAACCTCCCGCTGGCACTCGCCGCCGGCCTCGGCCTCAACGCGGTCGTCGCCTTCCAGATCGCCCCGCTGATGAGCTGGGACGACGCGATGGGCCTGATCGTCCTGGAGGGCCTGCTCATCTGCGTGCTGGTGGTGACCGGTCTGCGGGAGGCCGTCATGCACGCGATCCCGCAGCCGCTGAAGCAGGCGATCAGCGTCGGTATCGGCCTGTTCATCGCCTTCATCGGCTTCGTGGACGCCGGTTTCGCCACCCGTATCCCGGACGCGGCGAACACCACCGTGCCGGTGCAGCTCGGCGGCACGGGCGCGCTCGCCGGCTGGCCGATTCTCGTCTTCTGTCTCGGTGTCCTGCTGACGATCGGTCTGCTCGCCCGCAAGGTCAAGGGCGCGATCCTGATCAGCATCGTCACCATGACGGTCGTGGCGATCGTCATCAACTCCGTCGCCGACATCAAGAGCTGGGGCCTGACCACGCCCAAGGTGCCCGACGACGTGGTGGCCTCACCGGACTTCGGGCTGCTCGGTCACTTCAGCCTGTTCGGCGCGTTCGGCGAGACCAGCGCGATCACCGTCGTCCTGCTGGTCTTCACCCTCGTCCTGTCCGACTTCTTCGACACCATGGGCACGGTCGTCGGCATCAGCGCCGAGGCGGGCCTGCTGGACGAGGAGGGCAAGGTGCCCAACCTCGGGCGGGTGCTGCTGATCGACGGCGCCGCCGCGGTCGCCGGCGGCGCGGCCTCGGCCTCTTCCTCGACGTCGTACATCGAGTCGGCGGCGGGCGTCGGCGAGGGCGCGCGCACCGGGTTCGCCAACCTGGTGACCGGCGGGCTGTTCGCCCTCGCGCTCTTCCTGACGCCGATCCTCACGATCGTCCCGCTGCAGGCCGCGGCGCCCGCGCTCGTCGCCGTCGGGTTCCTGATGATGACCCAGGTCAAGCACATCGACTGGGACAAGTACGAGATCGCCATCCCCGCGTTCCTGACCATCGCCGTGATGCCGTTCACGTACTCGATCACCAACGGCATCGGGGCCGGGTTCCTGGCGTACGTCCTGATCAAGACGGTGCTCGGGAAGGCCAAGGAGGTCCACTGGCTGCTGTGGGCGGCCTCCGCGCTGTTCCTGGTGTACTTCGGGATCGACCCGCTGGAGCAGCTGCTCGGGGTGAAGTAGCCGGACCTCATGGCCCCGCGCTCGCAGGAGCGCGGGGCCATCAACGCGTCAGTCCTGCAGCGCCGCCCGCATCATCGCCTTGGCCACCGGCGCGGCCAGTCCGTTGCCGCTGACCTCCGAGCGCGCCGCGTTCGACTGCTCGACCATCACCGCGACGGCGACCTCCTTGCCGCTGGTGTCGGACTTCGCGTAGGACGTGAACCAGGCGTACGGCGTCTTGCTGTTCTTCTCGCCGTGCTGGGCCGTACCGGTCTTGCCGCCCACGGTCGCGCCGGGGATCAGGGCGTTCGTGCCCGTGCCGTCCTCGACGACCGTCTGCATCGCGGACCGGAGCTGCCGGGCCGTGTCCGAGCTGACGATCTTCTCGGTCGACGTGCTGTCGTCGTAGTCCTTCAGCACATCGCCATCGGCGTCACTTGTCTGCGACACCATGTGCGGCGAGACCAGCTTGCCGTCGTTGGCAATAGCGGCGGACACCATGGCCATCTGGAGCGGGGTCGCGGTGACGTCGAACTGGCCGATACCGGTCAGCGCCGTGGACGACTTGTCCATGTCCGAGGGGTACACGCTGGTGTACGCCCGCACCGGCACGTCCTGGGCCGTGTCGTTGAAGCCGAACTTCTCCGCCATCGCCCTGACCTCGTCCTGGCCCAGGTCCACGGCCATCTTGGCGAAGACGTTGTTGCAGGAGTACTGGAGCGCGACCCGGATCGAGGCGTCCTCGCACGGCGCGGACGTGTTCTCGTTCTTCAGGACGGTCGTCGTGTTCGGCAGCGTGTACGGGTCCGGACTGTCCGTCTTCGCGTCCACGTCCGAGTACAGCCCGTTCTCCAGCGCGGCGGCCGCCACGACCAGCTTGAACGTCGAGCCCGGCGGCAGCGGCTGCCGCAGCGCGCGGTTGACCAGCGGCTTGTCGGCGTCCTTGGTCAGCCGCTGCCAGACGCTGGTGTTGCCCGCGCTGATCGACGTCGGGTCGTACGACGGTGTCGAGACGACCGCGAGGATCTTGCCGGTCTTCGGGTCGATCGCGACGGCGGCGCCCTTGTTGTTCCCGAGCGCCGCGTACGCGGCCTTCTGCACGGCCGGGTCGATCGTCGTGATCACATCACCGGGGTCGGCGCGCTTGTTCGTGAGCGAGTCCAGCGGGTTCTTCAGCTGGATGTCCGATCCGTCGAGCAGGTCCCGGTAGATGCCCTCCAGCTGGGTCGCCCCGTACACCTGCGAGCTGTAGCCGGTGACCGCCGCGTACAGGCTGCCGTCCTTGTACGTCCGCTTGTACTTGAGGTCGCCGCCCTTCGTCTTCGCGGAACCGGTGATCGCGTCTCCGGCCACGATGATGTTCCCGAGCGGATTCGCGTACAGCGAGATCGCGTTCCGTCGGTTGTCCTTGTCGTCCGCGAGTGCCTGGCCGTCGTAGAACTGCACCCATGTCGCCCTGACCAGCAGGGAGAGCACGAGCAGCAGACTGAAGACGGCGGCACGCCTGATCGTCTTGTTCATCCCGCACAGAAGGACGAGCGGACAGGAGCGAATCGTTCCCATCCGCCCGGATTTCTCATGAGTCCTTCATGAAGCCGGCTTCGCGCCGGCCGCCCTCGTGAAGCCGCCGTCGCCCGGACCCGCCGTCGCCCGGACCCGCCGTCGCCCGGACCCGCCGTCGCCCGGACCCGCCGGCGCCGGGACCGGTCAGAGCCTGCGGGTGGCCAGGGTGAGACGGTCGCGGGCGTCGAACAGGGCGTCCTTGACCATCTGCTCGTGCGCGGGGGTGAGCCGCGCCACAGGCACCGAGCAGCTGATCGCGTCACGGGCGGGTGTGCGGTACGGGATCGCCACACCGAAGCAGCGCAGTCCCAGCGTGTTCTCCTCGCGGTCCACCGCGAAGCCCTGCTCCCGCACCTGGCGCAGCTCCTCGATGAGCTTCTCCCGGTCCGTGATCGTGTGCTCGGTCAGCGCGGGCAGCGTCTCGGGCAGCATCTTGCGGACCTGCTCGTCGGTGTGCGTGGCCAGCAGCGCCTTGCCGAGCGAGGTGGAGTGGGCGGGGAGCCGGCGGCCGACCCGGGTGAAGGGGCGGAGGTAGTGCTGCGACTGCCGGGTGGCCAGATAGACGACGTTCGTGCCGTCCAGGCGTGCGAGGTGGATGGTCTCCGTGGTGTCGTCGGAGAGGCGGTCGAGCGTGGGGCGGGCCGCGGCGACCACCTCGTCGCCGTCGATGTACGAGGTGCCGACCAGCAGGGCGCGGACGCCGATGCCGTACCGCGTGCCCGTCGCGTCCGTCTCGACCCAGCCGAGCTCCACGAGCGTCCGCAGCAGCATGTACAGGCTGGACTTGGGATAGCCGACGGCCTCCTGGACCGCGGCCAGGGAGTGCATTCCGGGCTTGCCGGCGAAGTACTCCAGCAATTCCACGGTCCGCACCGCGGACTTGACCTGCGCCCCGCCGCCTGTCTCGCCTGCCGACATCGCCCTTGACCCCTTCGTTGGACGGGAAATAGTCTCCAACAGGAGATTCACCATCAGAGACAGCGTTCAGCATATCGAACACCCCTGGTGAGTGACACAAGAACTGTGGCATCACATCTGAAGGGACCCGCGGTGGCAGCAGCACCAGTCTGGAGTGTCGACCCCCGTACCGGGAAGCAGCGGGAACAGGTTGCGGTGGAGGCCACGGCCCAGGAGGTGGACGAGACTGTCCGCGCCGCGCACGCCGCACGTCCGGCTCTCGTCGACCGCACCGTACGCGCCGCGTTCCTGCGCACCGCCGCCGACCTGCTCGAAGGCGCCAAGGATCACCTCGTCGAGGCCGCCGACGCGGAGACCGCGCTCGGCCCGGTCCGGCTCACCGGCGAACTCGCCCGCACCTGCTACCAGTTGCGCGCTTTCGCCGGAATTGTCGACGAGGGTGCCTTCCTCGACGTCGTCATCAACCACCCCGACGGCACGGCCACCCCGCCGATCCCGGACCTGCGCCGCTACAAGGTGGCACTGGGCGTCGTCGCCGTGTACTCGGCCTCGAACTTCCCCTTCGCCTTCTCGGTCGCCGGCGGCGACACGGCGAGCGCGCTGGCCGCGGGCTGCCCGGTCGTCGTCAAGGCCCACCCCGACCACCCGGCGCTCTCCGAGCTGGTCGCCGTGGTCCTGCGCCGGGCCGCCGCCCGGCACGACATCCCCGAGGGTGTCGTCGGCCTCGTCCACGGCTTCGAGGGCGGCGTCGAGCTGGTCCGGCACCCGCTGATCGCGGCGGCCGGGTTCACCGGCTCGATCCGCGGCGGGCGCGCGCTGTTCGACGCGGCCTCCGCGCGTCCGGTGCCGATCCCGTTCCACGGCGAGCTGGGCTCCCTCAACCCGGTCGTCGTCACCGAGGCCGCCGCCGCCGAGCGCGCGGAGGAGATCGGCGCGGGTCTCGCCGGCTCGATGACGCTGGGCGTCGGCCAGTTCTGTGTGAAGCCGGGCCTGGTGCTCGCTCCGGCCGGCGCGGGTGGCGACCGTCTGCTGAAGTCCCTGACCGACGCGGTGAGCGACACCGCCTCCGGGGTCCTGCTCGACCACCGGATGCGCGACAACTTCATCGCCGGGGTCGCCGAGCGTGCCGGACTCCCGGACGTCCAGGCCCCGGTGACACCGGGCGCGGGCGGCGAGCACACGGTGAGCCCCGGCTTCCTGACCGTGCCCGCGAGCAGGCTCGCCGCCGAGGGCGAGCACGATCTGCTCCTGGAGGAGTGCTTCGGGCCGCTGACGGTCGTGGCGCGCTACGAGGACGAGTCCGAGGCCGGCGCGGTGCTCTCCCGGCTGCCGGGCAACCTCACGGCCACGGTGCAGCTCTCCGCCGAGGAAGCGGCGGGCGAGGGGCGCGGTGCGGAGATCCTCGCCGAACTGACCTCCCTCGCGGGCCGCGTGCTGGTGAACGGCTGGCCGACGGGTGTCGCCGTCGCTCCGGCCCAGCACCACGGCGGGCCGTACCCCGCGACGACCTCGACGTCCACGTCGGTCGGCGGCAGCGCCATCGAGCGGTGGATGCGGCCGGTGGCCTATCAGGGTGTGCCCGAGGCGCTGTTGCCGCCCGAGCTGCGGGACGACAACCCGCTGGGCCTGCCCCGGCGTTACGACGGGCGCCTGGAGCGGTAGTGCCGCAGGCGTGACCTTCGCGGGCCGCGGGTGCCGCGTGACCGATCACGCGGTTTCCCGCGTCCCTGAGGCGCGCGGCCACCGACCTGAGAGACTCGGACCATGGACGTCGAACTCCCCGAACTCCCCTTCCCTCTCCGCACCTACGGCCCCGGCGGGCACTGGTCGTACGAGGACGGAGCGCTCACCGGCTGGGCCGGTCCCCGGCAGGACCGCTTCGTGCCGCCCACCGGTGAAGGTCTCGACCCGGCCTCGGACGCGCCGCGTCTGCTCGGCGCGCCGGAGGGAGACTTCCAGCTGATCGCCCGCGTGACGGTCGGCTTCAGGGGAGCCTTCGACGCGGGCGTTCTCTACGTCCACGTCGGGGAGCGGGCCTGGGCGAAGCTGTGCCTGGAGTACTCCCCGGACGTGCCCACCGTCTGCACGGTGGTCACCCGGGGGCACTCCGACGACGCCAACTCCTTCACCGTCGAAGGCAGTTCCGTCTGGCTGCGGGTGAGCCGCACGGGTCGCGCCTTCGCCTTCCACGCCTCCCGCGACGGAGAGCGCTGGACCTTCGTCCGCCTGTTCACCCTGGCCGACGAGAAGGAGACCGGGGCCGCGCTGGTGGGCTTCATGACGCAGTCGCCGATGGGGCAGGGCTGTGTGGTGACGTACGAGGGCATCGAGTTCCGTCCGGCCTGGCCGCTCGACCTGCGCGACGGCAACTAGTGCCGGGTTCCCGGGGCCTGGGCCCCTCCGGGCTTCCGGCCCCCGGGACCACGCCGTCCCGGGATCACGCCGTCCCGGGATCAGGCCCTCGCGGAACCACGCCGTCCGCGATCACGTCCTCAGCTGCATGATCGAGGACCGTGTGAATCATGTGCGCCGGGTGATCAGGACGGCGCTGCCCGCCGAGGTGGCCGTCGTCGCCGACCTGCACGCCCGGGCCCGGGCGACGTACTACCCGGACGGGGTGCCGCAGGACGGCACGGACTGGCTCGCCGCCTGGCGGAGCGCCATCGAGCGCCCGGACGGCCACGTGCTGTGCTTCGTGCTGGACGGCCGGATCGCGGGCATCGCCTCCTTCCGTACGGCCGAGGGCGCGCCCGCCGACACGGTCAAGCTCTACCAGTTCCATGTGGACCCCGACCGCTGGCGGGCCGGCATCGGCACCGAGCTGCACGCGGCCTGCGTGGAGGAGTGGCAGGCGGACGGGAAGCGCACGGCGACGCTCGACGTGCATGTCGACAACCGGCGCGCCCAGGCCTTCTACGCCCGCCTGGGCTGGGTACCCGACCCGGAGAACCCGCCCGCGGAGGATGATCACCACCGGTATCTGCGGTACGCGGTGACCCGGGCTGTGCCCGGGACGGCGACCGGGGCGGGTACAGGGACGGAGACGGGGGCCGGGACCGCGGCCGGGGAATGACCCGAGCCGTTTGAACGTTCACACACTGACGTCCCCGGAGGGTGTCCCGTATCCGTACGACCTGGAGAGAGCCGAAGAATGCGCGTCGAGATCTGGAGCGACATCGCCTGCCCGTGGTGCTATGTCGGAAAGGCCCGCTTCGAGAAGGCGCTGGACGCCTTCCCGCACCGTGATCAGGTCGAGGTCGTGCACCGCTCCTTCGAGCTCGACCCGGGCCGCGCCAAGGGCGACATCCAGCCGGTGATCACGATGCTCACCAAGAAGTACGGCATGAGCGAGGCGCAGGCGCAGGCGGGCGAGGAGAACCTCGGAACGCAGGCCGCCGCCGAGGGCCTCGCGTACCGCACCCGGGACCGCGACCACGGCAACACCTTCGACATGCACCGGCTGCTGCACCTCGCCAAGGAGCGGGGCCGCCAGGACGAGCTGATCGGCCTGTTCTACGAGGCGAACTTCGCCGAGGAGCGGACCGTCTTCGGTGACGACGAGCGGCTCGTGGAGCTGGCCGTCGCCGCCGGGCTCGACGCCGACGCCGCCCGCGCGGTGCTCGCCGACCCGACCGCCTACGCCGACGAGGTCCGCGCCGACGAGCGCGAGGCCGCCGAGCTGGGCGCGAACGGCGTCCCCTTCTTCGTCCTCGACCGCACGTACGGCGTCTCCGGCGCGCAGCCCGCCGAGGTCTTCGCGCAGGCGCTGGCCCAGGCGTGGGGCGAGCGGCCGCAGCTGAAGCTGATCCAGGACGGAGCCGCCGACGCCGAGGCCTGCGGTCCGGACGGCTGCGCCGTTCCCCAGGGCTGAACGGCGCAGGCCGGCGCCCCGGCACCGGAAAGCGCAGGTCGGAGCGGATTCATAAGCGCTCCTTGGGGAAACCGCTCAAGAATCCGCAATGGACGGGGACATCGTCTGGGCCCACAGTGGTCCCATGGAGACCTTCGAGACCCTCGTCCGTACCGAGTTCGCCCCGAAGAACACCTATCTGAACACCGCGAGCACCGGCCTGCTGCCGGCCCGCACCGTGACCGCGATGCGGGCCGCCGTGGAGTCCGTGGCCGCCGGGCAGCCCGCCGACATGTTCGCGGACGTCGAGGCGGCCCGCTCGTCGTTCGCGCGTCTCGTCGGGGTGCCCGAGCGCCGGGTGGCGGCCGGGGCCTCGGTCGCCGTGTACAGCGGACTGATCGCGGCCTCGCTGCCGCCGGGCGCCGAAGTCCTGACCGCGGAGGCGGACTTCAGCTCGGTCGTGACGCCCTTCCACGTCCGCGGCGACCTCAAGGTGCGCGCCGTACCGCTGGAGCGGATCGCCGAATCCGTGCGCTCCGGCACCGCGCTCGTCGCGGTGAGCGCCGCACAGTCCGCCGACGGCCGGATCGCCGGGCTGGACGCGATCCGGGAGGCCGCGCGGGAGCACGGCGCCCGTACGTACATCGACGCGTCCCAGGCCGCCGGATGGCTGCCCCTGAACGCGGACGCCTACGACTACGTCTCCTCCGTCGCCTTCAAGTGGCTCGTCTGCCCGCGCGGCGTGGCTTTCCTGGTCGTCCCGGAGGATCTCGGCGGACTCACCCCGGTGTTCGCCGGCTGGGTCGCGGGCGAGACCCCCTGGGACAGCTGCTACGGCCCCGTCGAGGAACTCGCCCACTCCGCACGGCGGTTCGACGAGAGCCCGAGCCTCTTCGCGTACGCCGGAGCCCGGCATTCACTGGAACTCCTCGAGGAACTGGGCGTGCGGCGGGTTCGGGACCACGACCTCGCGCTCGCCGACCGCTTCCGCGCCGGCCTGCTCGAACGCGGCCACGAACCGGTCCCCGCCCCCGGCTCATCGATCGTCTCCGTGCCCGGACTCGGCCGCTTCCAGTCCGAGTTGAGCCGTGCCGGCGTCGAAGTCTCCGACCGGGCGGGCAACTTGAGGGCCGCGTTCCACCTGTACAACACCCCGGACGACGTCGACCGGCTGCTCGACGTGCTGCCCGGCTGAGCGTCCGCGCGCCGCCCCGGCCCTCTGGCGCCGGCCGCGGCAGGGCGCTAGGAAGGGCACCACGAGGTGGTGGTGCCGGTGGAACCGACGTTCACTGAAGCCGAGTTGCACCAGCGGCTGGTGTACGGCGACGAGTCCGCGCTCGGGGAGGTGTACGCCGCGTACGGCGGGCTGGTCCGGCGGGTCGCCGTACGGGTCACCCGCAGCCCGGCGGCCGCCGAGGACGTGGCGCAGGAAGTCTTCGCCCAGCTCTGGAGCAGGCCGTACGCCTTCGACGCCCGCCGCGGCACGCTGCGCACCTGGCTGTCCATGCTCGCCCACCGGCGGGCGGTGGACTGGGTGCGCGGCGAGGCCCGGCACCGCAAGGACGCCCGCGCCGACGACGCGGCGCTGCACGCCATCCCCGACGCCGCGCCGGGCCCCGACGAGACGGTCGTCGACCGCGAACGCTCGCTGCTGCTGCACACCGCGCTCGCCGAACTCCCGCAGCCCCAGCGCGAGGTGGTCCACCTCGCCTACTTCGCGGGCCGCACCTACCGGCAGGCGGCCGTGGAACTGGGCATCCCGGAGGGCACCGCGAAGACCCGGCTGCGCGCCGCCCTGCGCAGACTCGCCGAGACCCTCGCCGACCCGCCCGATCCCGCGTTGGAGCGGGGCGCGCGATGACGTCACGGGTGGCACCGGCCGGAGGGCCCGTGCGTAGGGTGGGGGCACCGGGGCGAGGCGCGGCCGGCATGCCGAAGCCGGCCGGGAAGGGCGGCGGACGATGAGCACGCACCACGAACGGACGCGGGACCTGCTGGCGGCCTGGGCCGTCGGCGCCCTGACTCCCGCCGACGCGAAGACGGTCCCGCTCCATCTGGCCGAGTGCGAGTCCTGCGCCGTGGAGGCGGAACGGCTGCGCGAGACGGTACGGCTGCTGGACGGCCCGCGGCGTCCCTCCCCGGCGAACGGCACCGCCGACGGGGTACTGGCCCTGGCCCTGCGCTCCCGCCCGGCCGCTCCCCGGGTGGCCCGGCACGCCGCCCCCTACGCCGCTGCGGTCGCCGGACTCCGCTCGCTGCTGCGCGAGGTGGAGGGCCGGGGGCCCTGGGGCACGCCGGTCGTGCACGACTGGGACGTGCACGCCACCGTCGCCCATCTGATCGCGGCGGACGAGCCGTTGGCGCGGCACCTCGGCCTCGTGGCGCGGACGCCGGAGCCGCCCGGAGCGGAGGAGACTCCGTGGCAGGACGCCTGGGCCGCCCGGACCGCCGAGGTGATCGCCCGCGAGCACCTGCGCCCGCCCGAGGAGACCGTCGCCGCGTGGAGCGCGCAGGCCGCCGCGCTGCTGGCGGCACCGGAGGCGACCGATCCCGAACGGGCCGCGCACGCGACGACGTTGATGGGCGCCCGGCTGCCCGTCGCGGACCACTTCGTCGTGCGCGCCTTCGAGACGTGGATCCACACCGACGACATCGGGCGGGCCCTCGGACTCGTCGTTCCCCCGCCGCCGGACCCCCAGCTGTGGCAGCTCGTCCGCCTCGCGGTGCGTGTCCTCGGAACGGCCCGCGGCCCCACGGCGCCTCCGGTGCTGTTCGCGGTGGCCGGTGGAGGACCCGACGCGCAGTGGGTGCTGGGCTCCGAGGACGAACCCGTCCGGGCCGAACTCGTCCTGGAACCGGTCGACTTCTGCCTGCTGGTCGGCGGCCGGTACACGCCCGGCGAAGTGCCCCGGGGTGCGACGGGGGACGCCGCCGCGATCGACGCCGTACTGGAAGAGGCCGCGTCTCTGGCCTGGCTGTAGGCACCGGGCGCGGCGCCGGAACGCCGAGGGCCGGGTCCTCACCCGTACATCAGGGTGGTGACCCCGCCCCAGCCCGAACCGGCGGAGCCCCGGCACCCGGCCCGCCCCGGGGT